>JBKPDW010000242.1:0-4360 GCA_046728115.1 Acidobacteriota bacterium
GCCGGAAAAGTCGCCGTTCCTCTGAGCATCGGTGAGCACGACGATGTTGGACGTGCTGCCTTGGCTGTTCCGGTAGCCTTCGTAGAAACCGAAAACAAACAGCCGGTTCTTCTCGATCGGCCCGCCTCCGCTTGCGCCGAACTGATTCTGCTTCAGCTCCGGCTTCGGCAGCGTCGACAGCGCGAAGTAATTTCGCGCGTTCAGCGCATCGGATCGGTTGAACTCCCAGGCCGATCCGTGCAATTGGTTCGTCCCTGATTTCGTCACCACGTTCACGACGGCCCCTGCATTGCGCCCGAATTCTGCGGCGTACGAATGCGTCTGAATCTTGAATTCCTGAATGGCATCGGGTGGTGGACGCAGCACGAAGCCAGTGTTGAACGTGTCGTTGTTGGTCGTGCCGTCCAACAGGAAGCTGTTGGATTGGTTCCGCATCCCGTTCACGTTGTACGCGGCCGTTGTCGCCCCGAATCCTCCGGGCGTTGCGCCACCGGGCTGGCCGCCTAATCCGTCTGGCGGCGCGATCACGCCGGGCACGATCATCCCGAGCTGCGTGAAGTTGCGGCCGTTGAGCGGCAGGTCCGCGATCTTCTGCTGATCGATGGTGATGCCGAGCGTGGCGTGCTTCGTCTCGACGAGCGGCGTTTGAGCGATCACGACGATGTCCTCGCGGACGCCGCCGACGGCGAGCTTGAAGTCGACACGCGAGGTGTCGCCGACCGACACGATGATATCGGCCCGTGTCACGGGCTTGAACCCGGCGATCGTGGTTTTGACGGTGTACGGGCCGGGCTGCAGCTGCGGAACGGTGTAAAAGCCGCCCGCTCCGGAGACGGTGGTGCGAATCTGCGTGGTTGCCGTGTTCGTGACTTCGACCGTGACGCCGGGCATCACTGCCCCGGACTCGTCGAGAATGACGCCGGCAATGGTGCCTGTGGCTTGTGCCCATGTAGTCGTGGGCGTCAGCGACAGCAGTGCTGCGCCGAACAGTATTGCCAGGACATGTGATCGTCGTCGCACCATGGTCCTCCCTCTCTGGTAATGTCGCGTGGAGTCGCCGTTCAGTTGGTTGTTCCCGTCAATTCAAGCAGCGCCAACGCGATGACTTTGGTCGCATTGACAACGTCGTCCACTCCGCACCATTCGTCGGGCTGGTGCGCGAGATCGAGGATGCCTGGTCCGTAGGCGACGCAGTTCGTCACCCCCCCGATGCGCGTCACGTGTTTGTGATCGTAGGTGCCCGGGCTCGCGACGAGGCCGCCGCTCCGCCCGAGGACGCGATGCAGTGCGCGATCCAGCACGCCGATGAGAGGCGAGTCGTCGGGCGTACGGACCGGATGCACGACCATCAGGTCGCGGATCTCATAGCGCAGATCGGGAATTTCGGCCGCGGCCCGGTCCAGCAGATCGACGATCTCTCGCCGCGTGACGTCGAAGCCCTCTTCGATCAAAAAGCGGCGATCGAAGACTGCACGGCACATGTCCGCGACGCAAGGCGTCTGGATCCCGCCGACAGGCTGACCGCCGTCGATGCCGTTGATGTTGAGTGTGGCAACGCGTGCGCCTTCCGGCACGACGGGCATCAGGGTGGTTCGCTGGGCGATTCGCGGCATCAGCTCTCGCCGAATCCGATCGAGCAGGATGCCCATGTGTTCGATCGCGCTGACGCCGTGGAAGGGCATACTGCCGTGCGCGATGCGGCCGCGAGTGGTCAATTCGAACCAGTACACGCCCCGATGGCCGATGCAGATGCGATCCACGTAGAGCGGCTCCGGGATGATGACGAAATCGGTGCGCGCGGCGCTGATGTGGCCGTGCTGCGCGAGCCAGGCGACACCCGCAAAGCCCCCGCTCTCTTCATCGACCGTTCCGCTGATTTCGACCGAGCCATTCAACTCGATGCCGCACCGCTGGATGGCTTCCGCGGCGTAAAACGCAGACGCGATACCCGCTTTCATGTCGCACGATCCCCGGCCGTAGATCCGATTGCCGCGTAAGACGGCCGCGAATGGCTCGAGGGTCCAACCATCGCCGGCCGGCACGACGTCGAAGTGTCCATTCAGATGAACGAGGGGGCGGATGTGACGACCCCGCCGGTGGCCGACGACGTTGATCCGCGGATGCTTCGGGGTATGTTCGGGCCGGCCTTCCGCTGGGTAGTACTGCGTCTCGAAGCCGCAGGCCGACAATCGGCGCCCGATGAATTCAGCGCACTCGGCGTATCCGTCGCCGGGCGGATTGACGGTCGGAATTCGAATCAGCTCGCGCGTGAACTCGACGATTTCGTCGGTGAGGGCATCGACAGCGGCGAGGACTTTGTCGCCAAGAGACATGACGTTATGGGCTGGGCAGGCAGGCGCCGCAGTGGGTGGAGAGGGGACACGAACATTTTCATCATGCCCTTCCAGTCCTTCCTGCGTGTCCTGTCCGGTAGCCTCCCGATGTTACCATCGCGTTCCCACACGCGATGGCGTACCTGCTGATCATCCTCGTGTACTCGGCGGCGCAGATAGCACTCGGCCTGTGGATGAGCCGGCGCGTGAGCGGCGCCGGCGACTTTTTCGTGGCGGGACGGCGTCTGAATCCGGGACTGCTGTTCGCGACGTTTCTCGCGGCGAACATTGGCGGTGGATCCACGATCGGTGTGACGGGTCTGGGCTATCGCGATGGGCTCGCGGCGTGGTGGTGGGTCGGATCGGCTGGGATCGGCTCGCTGATCCTCGCTCTGTGGGTGGGTCCGCGCATTCGACAAATCGCGGCCGATCATGATTTGCGAACCGTCGGCGATTTTCTCGAATGGCGATACGACCGGCGCGTCCGCGCGCTGATTGCGGCGCTCCTGTGGGTCGGCACGGTCGCCATCCTCGCAGGCCAGTTGATCGGCATTGCGTGGATCCTGACCGTCGTGATCGGCATTCCGAAGGTGGCGGGCTGCGCGATTGGGGCCGTGGTCGTCACCGTGTACTTCGCAGCGGGCGGCCTGGTGTCGTCTGCGGTCGTGAACGTCGTGCAGTTGACGGTGAAGGTGCTCGGGTTCGTCATCGCGCTGCCGCTCGTCTTGACGCGCGTCGGGGGACTCTCCGGTCTGCATCATGCGATCGCCGAACCTGCGATGTGGAATGCATGGCAGCATGACGGATCGGGCTGGATGTACGTCGCGATGCTGGTTCCGAATTTCGTCGTCTCGCCGGGTCTTTTGCAAAAGGTGTACGGCGCGCGCGATGCGCGTGCGGTACGGCTCGGTGTCGGCCTCAACGCCGCCGGCCTCCTCGCGTACGCGTTGATGCCGACGCTGCTCGGGATGGCGGCGCTCGTGTTGCACCCTGGACTCGAAAACCGGGAGCTCGCGCTGCCGACCATCTTCATGGAGGACGTGCCGTTCTGGGTCGGCGCACTGGGACTTGCCGCGGTGTTCTCCGCCGAGGTCAGTGCCGCCGATGCCGTCCTGTTCATGCTGGCGACCTCGCTCTCCCAGGATCTATACAAACGGTTCATCAACCCGGCCGCGGGCGAAATACAGGTGCTACGCGTGGCACGTATCGCGTCGGTCGTCGGCGGTACGCTGGCCGTCGTCGTAGCGTTCGTGTCGAAGACGATCATCGACGCGCTCAGCATTTTCTATACGCTCATGGCCGTGAGTCTGTTCGTGCCGATCGTAGCGGGTTTGTACTCGAGACGGCCAAAGGCGATCGACGCGCTGGCGGCGATCTCGGGTGGTGTCGTCGTGGTGACCGCAATTCAGTTCGGCGGGGGCGGTCAGTCGATCGCCGGCATGACGCCGCCGATGTGGGGACTGATCGCGGCCACGGTGGCGTGCGCGGCGGTGATGGTCCTGAAACAACAACAGGTCCACCCGTTGTAGGCCCCGCTCCTTCGTCCTATGTGTGATTCTTGGGTCGGCGTATGGCATCCACCAATTTGTTCGATCTCACCGGCAGAGTCGCCGCCGTCATCGGCGCAGGATCCGGTATCGGCGAAGCCGTGGCGCTCGGCTGTGCCGCGCACGGCGCGCATGTTGCGTGTCTCGATCTGAACGAAGATGCTGTCGCCCGCGTCGCCGCGCGAGCCACTGCGGACGCAGGCTCGGCCGAGTCAGCCAGGCTCGACATTACGGACAGCGCCGCGGTCGAACAAGCGTTCGCGCAGTTGCGCGCACGTCGCGGATCGCTCGACATCGTCATCTGCACGCCCGCCATCAATGTTCGCAAGCCGATTCTGAGATATTCGGACGAGGAATTCGCTCGCGTGCTCGACGTCAACATGAAGGGCAGCTTCGGCGTCCTGCGCGCGGCCGGACGCATCATGGTGGAGCAGCGGCGCGGGAGCATCATTCTGTTCTCGTCGATTCGTGCGCAGGTGG
>JBKPDW010000243.1:0-10056 GCA_046728115.1 Acidobacteriota bacterium
CGCTCGAGAAAGGCGCGCACGTTTTCGACCGTGCGCGCCTGCTCGATTCCATGTGGTGCGCCCCCCTGATGATCTCCGTAGGCCACGATCGGCACGCCGTACTGAAGCGCGAGCCACGCTTCGGCTTCGGTACCCGCGCCGCCCGGCAGCGCCACGATGGCGTCCGCAGTCAGGACGTTGATGTGATTCCGGCTCGAGCGTAGAGTGCCCTCGGGACCACTGTCGGGCAGGTGCGTGTAGATGGCCAGTTCTACCCAGGGGTTGGGGTACCCGGCGCGGACATCGTATTGCACCTGGACACCACGCCGGGCTTCGAGTGCCTCGAGCGGCGCCACCTCAGCAGGCACGACGCCCACCACCAGACCGCGTCGCGGCGAGGTTTCGTAAAAGGCGCGGCTGACCGCCTCCATCGCGCCGCGGCCGGCGCCGGTCAGCAGGTCGCATCCAAGCGTCGCTATCAGACGGCCGATTTCCTCACAGGATGGATCGGCCGTCAGGCCGGACCCAATCACCGCCACCACACGCCTGCGGTTCCTCGCCCGCTCACGAGCCGCACGCTTGATCTCGGCGAGTGTCGCAACCGGCATCTCTCCCCCGTCTCGCACCTCCGCAAGCCGGAGATGCCGGCAGGACGGAGGCTTCAGCGTAACTGACGTGGCCAACCTTCGGAACGCGCTTCCCGTCTAACGCCGCAGCAGTCTACATCGTAGACACATGCCTGGCGGCCCGAGGAGGCACCACCGATGATCGTCGAGGCACTCTGGAACGACGTGAAATATGCGGTGCGGTCGTACGCGAAAACGCCGTCGTTCACGCTCGCCGTGATTGCGACGCTGGCGCTTGGCATCGGCGCATCGACGGCCATTTTCTCGATGGTCAATGGCATTCTGCTCCGGCCGCTCCCGCTTGCCGATCCGGATCGGCTCCTGTACATCAACGAGTTCAATCCTGCGGGCAGTCGCATATCCGTCTCATGGCCGACGTATCTCGATTGGGTGCAGCGCGCGCGATCGATTGAATCGATCGCCGACTCGCGCGAGGAGTCGTTAACCCTGACCGGAGTCGAGCGGGCGCAGCGGATTCGCAGCCGTCGCGTGACGGCCGGATTCCTGAGGGTGATTGGCGCACATCCGGCCCGCGGCCGCGATCTGTCACCCGACGCCGATCGCGCGGGCGCTCCGGGCGAAGTGCTGATCAGCGACGGATTCTGGCGCACTCGGCTTGGCATGGACGTGAATGCGATCGGCAAGACGCTGATTCTCGACCATGTCGTGTATACGGTCGTCGGCGTGCTACCGCCCGATTTTCAATACGTGCGGCCGTACGACATGTTGGTGTCGATGGGACCGATCGCGGGAACGCCGCAGCTCGTCGAACGTGCTAACCACAGCGGCTTCTACGCCATCGGCCGTCTGAAGCCCGGTGTCACCGTCGAAGCAGCCGACAAGGAATTCAAGGCGATCAACGCGTCGCTCGAACGCGAGTATCCGAAGAGCAACGCGGGCATCACAGCCCGAGCGGAACGCCTCGCCGATCGCGTCGTCGCCGACATTCGCCCGACGCTGCTCGCGCTCGTCGGCGCCGTTGGATTCCTGCTGCTGATCGCGTGCGTGAACGTGGCGAACCTGCTGATCGCGCGCGGCGCCTCGCGCCAGCACGAGCTCGCGGTCCGAGCGGCGCTTGGCGGCGGTCGAGGCCGCCTCATCGCGCAATTGCTGGTCGAAAGCACGATGATTTCTGCCGCCGGGGCGGTCCTGGGCGTGAGCGCCGCGTTCTGGCTGCTTCGCGCGCTCATTGCGGTCGCGCCCGAGGGATTGCCTCGAATCGACGCGGTGCATCTCGACGGATCCGCGCTGGCGTTCGCGCTGATCTCAGCCGCTATTTGCGGCATGGGATTCGGACTCTTCCCCGCATTCCAGGCGTCGGGCGTCGACGGACAGCAGGCGCTCGTTCGCATTCGAGCGTCCGGATCGTCGGCGGCCACACATCGGCTGCGACGCGCGCTCATCGTCGTCGAGACCGCGCTCGCGGTCGTACTGCTGGCCGGAGCGGGCCTGACGGCGCGGACACTTCGTCAGCTCACGCGACTCGACACCGGCTTCGCGCCCGACCATCTGCTGACGATGCGGGTGATGCTGGCCGGCGATCAGTGGACCGAGGCACGGCGACGAAATTTCTTCAGCGATTTCAGCGATCGGCTTCGGACCATTCCGGGTGTCACCAAGGCCACGCTCGCGTTTTCGCTGCCGATCGACGGCTCAAATTGGAACTCGGTATTCGTTGCGCTGGACAAGCCCGCGCCGATTCGCGCGGAAACGCCAAGCGCCGCGTTCAGCCCCGTCGGACCGGGGTATTTCGACACGCTCGGCATGCGCCTCGTTCGCGGCCGTGTATTCGACGATCGCGACAGCGAAACCGCGCCGCTCGTGGTGATCGTCAACGAATCACTCGCGAGACGGGTCTGGCCCGGCGAGGATCCCGTCGGCAAGCAGTTGAAGCAGGGCTGGTTCGACTCGAAAACCCCAAGCCGCGAAGTCGTCGGCATCGTGGGCGACGTCAAGTTCGAGGGCCTGACAGCCGAAACGCCGATGCAGATCTACCTCCCGATGCGGCAACAACCGATGCGTTCCGTGGCTGCGATCGTGCGCACCGCCGCGGACCCCGCCGCCATCACACCGGCGATCGAAAGCATTGTGCGGGATCTCGACAAGGATTTGCCGCTCTACTCGGTGCGCACCATGGACGAGGTGTTCGATACGTCCATTGCGCGCCAGCGCATGTCGATGCTGGTGTTCGCCGTGTTCGCCAGTGTCGCCCTCACGTTGGCGTCAATCGGCCTCTACGGTGTCGTGGCGCATGGCGTCACGGAGCGCACGCACGAGATTGGCATACGAATGGCGCTGGGTGCCGACGAACGACGCGTCATCGCGCTCGTGATTGGTCAGGGATTGTCGATGGTGTTGGTCGGCGCGATCGTCGGTCTCGTCGCAGCGCTCGCGCTCTCGCAATTCATCGAGAGCCTGTTGTTCGGCGTCAAGCCAACGGACCCTGCCACGTTCGCCGCCATGATTGCCATGCTGCTGGCCGTCGCGGCTCTGGCATGTTCGATTCCTGCGTGGCGCGCGACGAAGGTCGACCCGACGCAGGCGCTGCGCGCGGAGTAAACAGTTCAGAGTTCAGCGTTCAGATTTCAAGGTCGAATTCTGATCAATCTGAATTCTGAACTCTGAAATCTGAACTGCCACTGTCACCTATTCTGTTCTCAACGCTTCGAGTGAGGTGGGATACGAGAAATCGCGGTAGGTATCGACCTTGACGCGGTCGCGGCTGAACAGCGCCATGACGTGCTCGATGCGACCCGGACGCGGCTCGAGCACGAGGGCATTGACCACCGAGAACACCGCGGTGTTTGCGCCGATCCCCAGCGCCAGCACGAAGATGGCTGCCGACGTAAACCCCTGGGTTCGCCTCAGCAGCCGAACCGCGTGGCGAAGATCGTGAAGCACACTGCGCATGTCAGAAGTTGACGGCGACGAAACGCGAGACGCTCCGGGTCATAGCCGTGCCACAAACAATTGATTTTCGCGGGCTTCGCGATCTTCGCGCTCCAACGTTTCGCACCACCGGTCGCGCAGCAGTCTGTCCCTCACGCTACGAGCCAACCTTGAAAGGCACAGACGCAACGTTCTTGTCCCACATGATCGCGATTTTGCCGCCGGCGTCGCTCATGTCGACGAAGTTCCATGTGAGTTGCTCGACGGAAAACGGCAAGGTGGCCATTGTCATCGGCGCGCGGACGACATCCTTTTCCGGCGTGTAATTGTACGCGCCGAAAACCTGCGTCTTGTTATTCGGGTCGAACCGCGTCTGTGGTTCCCATCGCGACACGATCAACGTCCACGCATTGGGCTTCAAGTCGATGAACATCGTGTACGAACCTGCCGGAACCGTTTTGCCGTTGATGACGAGCGGTACCTCTGTCTTGAGCTGTGTGGACTCGTTCGCGCCGGCGCGCCACACCGGCGCGTCGGGATTGACGGTCTTTCCGTAGTCGGCGCCCGCGCCGCCGAACAGATCGCGGCCGCGCTTGATCGGGCGTCCGTAGGTGATCTCGATCCACTTACCGCCCTGATACACAGGGCCTTCACTGCCCGGAACGTATTTCCCGCCTACCTGCGCGGCGGATGCTCCCGCCGGGCTGGCGGGGCGACCGCCCTGTGCCAGCACGAGCGCGCCGGTGACAGCGACGGTCCCGGCGACTGCGATGATTCTGCCTGTCATCAAAGTCCTCCAGTAATATTTCCTTCGTGTCGAGAAGCCGAACGCCGACCGCCGGATCCTGGGGAACTGAACCAACTGCCGGTCCCGATCTGGGCATCACCGGCTCCGACGCGACCCGCGCCCCGACGTCAGCCAGCGGCTCGCGGGCGTCATCCTCTCCGACCCAGTTTGAGCCCGGATCGATTATCGCCGGGCGCTACCGGCTTGTCGCGCTCGTCGGTCGCGGCGGTATGGGCGACGTCTATCGCGCGGATGATCTGACACTGGATCAGCCGGTTGCCCTGAAATTTCTGCCCGAGCGTGTCGCGGCCGATGAAGCGCACCTGGCCCAGTTCCACAATGAACTGCGGGTCGCCAGGCAAGTCTCGCACAAAAACGTCTGCCGTTTATACGACCTGGGCGAAGCTGACGGCCGCCGATTCCTCACGATGGAGTACATCGACGGTGAAGACCTCGCCTCGCTGCTCCGCCGGATCGGCCGCATTCCCGAAGACAAGGCGATCGTTCTTGCGCGCCAGCTCTGCGCTGGTCTGGCGGCCGCGCACGAGCGGGGCGTGCTTCATCGCGACCTCAAGCCCGCGAACGTCATGATCGATGGGACGGGCAACATCCGCATTACCGATTTCGGGCTGGCGGTTTCGGCCGACGACACCGATGCGGTTCGAGGGGGCACGCCTCAATACATGGCGCCGGAACAGCTCGTGTCGCGAGGATCGGGGCAAACGGGAGTGGCGAGTCCGGCCGCAACGGCCACGATCAAAAGCGACCTCTATGCCCTCGGCCTCGTGCTGTACGAGCTTTTCACAGGACGACGCGCGTTCGAGGCGAAGACCCTGGCGGATTTGATCAAGGCACACGAGAGCGGGGCGATCACGACTCCCTCGTCTGTGGTCCGCGATCTCGATCCGGCCGTGGAACGCGTGATCCTGCGTTGCCTCGAGCGTGACCCGGCGCGGCGGCCGGCTTCGGCGCTCGCGGTGGCCGCTGCGCTGCCCGGTGGCGATCCGCTGGCTGCGGCCCTGGCCGCGGGGGAAACGCCATCACCGGATGTCCTGGCCGCGGCCGCAGAAACCGAAGCGATATCAGTCGCGCGCGGCCTTGCGCTGATCGCCGCGTTCGCCGTGTGCGCCGTCGCTTACGCGCTGCTGTCGCCACGCGCGACGATGGCCCACCTGGCCGGGATCGACAAACCGCCGGCCGTGCTGGCCGATCGAGCCCAACGCATCATTACCGACTTCGGCTACTCCGACGCCGTGGCCGACACCGCACAGAATTTTCGGATTCCGCCCGATTACCCGCGATGGCTGGTCGATACCGATCAGACGACTGGGCGTTGGGCGCAATCGCGAGTGTCAAAGGGTCCGGCAATGCTGTTCTGGTACAGGACGAGCCCTCGCGAGCTGGAGCCCGATTCGCAATCGCCCGTCGTCAGCCCGAGCGATCCGGCATTCACCCTTACGGGCATGACCCTCGTCGTTCTGGACACCAGAGGGCGTCTCGTCGAATTCCGGCGCCTCCCGCCGCAGCGGGACACGACGGAAGGCCCGGTTTCGACACCCAAATGGGAGACAGCATTCCAGGCGGCCGGCTTATCGATGTCATCCTTCGCGCCGGTTACACCAGAGTGGACGCCGAAGGATTTCGTCGACACACGCGCAGCGTGGGAAGGACCGCTGGCGGACGCTCGCGACATTCACGTACGGATTGAAGCTGCCGCGTATCGCGGACGTATCGTCTCGTTCTACACGGCCGGCCCATGGGCTCGACCGCGCGCGATGCTGCCGCTGACGCAATCGACGGCGAACGAGATTTTGAGCACGTTTGCTGCGATGGTCTGGCTGACGGTGCTCGTCGTTGCGCTGCTGCTGGCACGCCACAACGTCCGTGCGAACCGCGCCGATCGTCGAAGCGCCGTGCGGCTTGCTTCGGTGTACCTGGCGGTGCAGGTCGGCGCGTGGACGCTTGGAGCGCAGCATTTCTCTTCGCTCGAAGAGGTAAACAGCTTCTTCCGTTTCTTCGGCAACGTTCTGTTTCAGGCCGCGCTCCTGTGGGTGCTGTATCTCGCGCTCGAGCCGTACGGCCGTCGCTTCTGGCCGGACGGATTGCTCGGCTGGACCCGTCTGTTCTCGGGTCACGTGCGCGATCCGCGCATCGGCCGCGAGATCCTGATCGGCGTGGCGCTCGGTGGCCTGTTGATGTTCGGCGACCTTCTTCGCGGTCTTGGTCCGTATTTGCTC
The DNA here is from genome assembly GCA_046728115.1 of Acidobacteriota bacterium. GTDB lineage: Bacteria > Acidobacteriota > Vicinamibacteria > Vicinamibacterales > CAVVIG01 > CAVSWN01. The sequence continues at coordinate 6,519 of JBKPDW010000243.1, forward strand.
GGACGCCCGCCGGGCATCCCGTCAATGGGCACCAGTGTGTCGGCGCTCGCAGGCCTCGGAAGCCTCGCCATGGTCTGGTCCGACCAGTTTTACAGCAGCATCCAAACAGCGCTAATCGTCAGCATGGTGTTTGTCGGACTGCGGCTGCTGGTGAAACGTACGTGGATTGCCGTCGTCGTCGGCTTGACGCTGGTGACCGCCGCCGTCACGCAAAACGTTCAGCATGGCCAAGCGGTGTGGCTGTACGTCGTCTCTCAGCTGTTCGGCATCGGAATCATCACGTTCGCAATCTTCCGATTCGGTCTGCTGGTGACTACCGTGCTCATTCTCGCGGCCAACATCCCGACTGCGGTGCCAATCCTGTTGCACGGGCCGTCGTGGGCTGCGTTGCCGGGGAACCTGTCGCTCCTGTTGGTCCTTGCCCTGGCGTGCTTCGGATTCTACGCGGCGCGTGCGGGGAAGCCTCTCTTCGGGGAATTTCAAGTTTGAAGTTTCAGGTCTCGAGTCTCAAGTTCATCTTGAGATTCGAGCCCTCAGACGTGAGACTTACGCTTCGTGCGAGCCGAAGGCGAGGCCTTCCACGGATCTTCTGGCCAGGGATGTTTAGGATACCGCCCGCGCAGCTCTTTCCGAACGTCCGGATATGTGCGATCCCAGAAGCTGCGCAGATCGCGTGTGATCTGCACCGGGCGTCCGTTTGGCGCGAGCAGCGCGATCCTGACCGGCTCGCGACGCGGGCCGACTCTCGGCGTGTCGGCCAGCCCAAATACCTCCTGCAGCTTGACCGCCGCGTCCACGGTCCCATCTTCGGCGTACACGAGACGTGTGCGACGTCCGCTCGGCAGCAACAGTGTTTCCGGCGCATGACGTTCGACAGCGCGATGCATCTCGGCCGACAGGCCGCGCAACAGCACGACATCGTCCAGACGCCTCGCACCTCGCGCCGCGGCGGCCACGAGATGCGCCAAGTCGATCGTCTGGCCCGTAAAACGAAGCCTCCGCAGCAGGAGATCGTCGGCCTGGGTGGGGCCGCGCTCGAGCCAGGCCTCGACCAGCAGTCGTTCGGCGATTGCCGGATCGACAGCAACCGGATGTTCGGCGAGCACGAGTGCATCGTACCGCTCGACGCGCCGAGCGCTGACCGAGCCGCTGTCGTGGTCGAGGCGATGCACCACCGCGGTGGACGTCGGCTGCAACCATTCGCGCTCGATGCGAGTGGCGATCCGGATGCGCGGCTGACCAGCGCCTGCGGACTGGCCACTGGCTGACGTCTGTCTCTTTGAGTCGCCGAGGACTGCCCTGAGCCCTGTTGAAGAGTGACTGATGTCATGTGCGACGATGAATTCGCCGTCGTGAACGCCGCTTTCCCGCGCCAGCGTCGCGCCCGTTCCCGTGCAGAGCAGGACGTTGGGTGATCCCGCTTCTCGGCGTTGAGCCACACGATCCGAATAACTGGCGAGGATCGCGTGGCGGAAGTCCGACTCGCTGACGACCCGACCATCGGCGGGCACTACTTTCGCCAGCCGCTGAATCTCTATTGCGACTCGCTGAAGACGCAGCGGCACCGACTCCCATTGATCCAACGCCGATAACAGGTCAGATGACGTCGACGATGCGCGCGGTGGGAGGATGTGGCGCTCTGACAACAGCGCACACGCGCGTGCCATATCGCGCGACCCGCCAGCCACCACCATCATCCGCGCAAGTCGCGGATGAAGCGGCAATTGGTGCACTCGCTCGCCAATCTCCGTCAATTTCCAGTTTCTTGCAACCCCTCCCGCTCTATCACTCCCTTCTGCGTTTTCCGCACGCTCTGCCCTAATCAGCTCCAGTCGTGCGAGCAATGCCAACGCGGCATCGAGCGCGCGCTCTTGCGGACGCTCGAACCACTCGAACGTGTGGGGATCTCCGCCCCATGCAATGACATCGAGGGCCGGGCTCGAGAGGTCGATCCGACGGATCTCGGGCTCGCGATGGGGGCGCAATCGGTCGCGCGCATCCCAGAGTCGTCGTACCAATCCCGGGCCGACGCGGCCGGCGCGGCCGGCCCGCTGATCTGCCGCATCCGCGGTGATGCGCTCCGTCTCGAGACTGTCGAGCCCGCGTTCCGCATCGTACCGCGCCACCTTGTGAAGCCCGGTGTCGACGACCGCTGTGACACCGGGAACTGTGAGAGACGTTTCAGCAATGTTGGTGGCGACGATGATCCGTCGGTCGACCGAGGGCTTGAGCGCGCCATCCTGCTCCTCGGGGTCGAGCGAACCGTGCAGTGGAACGACTTCGACTTCCAAAAAAGAGGCACGGCCTCTGTTGATGTCGTCGATGGTGTATCGGATCTCCGAAGCGCCAGGCAGGAAACACAGGATGTTGCCATCGGTCATGCCGCACACCTCGACGACTGCATCGGCCACCGATCGACCGGGCTGGTACGTGATGTCAATCGGATGAAGACGACCGGGGACGTCGACGATCGGACAACCATCGAGGAATGCAGAGACCGGCGCGGTGTCGAGCGTGGCTGACATCACGACGATCCGGAGGTCGTCGCGGGCTTTCCAGGCCTGTCGCGCGAGCGCGAGCGCGAGATCCGCGTGCACGCTGCGTTCGTGGAATTCGTCGACGACGATCGTGCGAAAGGTCGAGAGGAGCGGATCGCTCTGGAGCCGGGCGGTCAGCACTCCTTCGGTGACGACGAGCAGGCGGGTCTCGGAGGAATAGCGGCGATCGAACCGAATCTGCCAGCCGACTTCGCGACCGAGCGTCCAGCCGCGCTCGGCGGCAATACGCGCGGCGATGGCACGCGCCGCCACACGACGCGGCTGGAGCAGGATGACCGGACCGTCCGCGACGAACGCTGCCGGCACTCGCGTGGTCTTCCCGGCGCCAGGCGCGGCGGTCACCACGACCGCCCGGGAGCGACGCGCAGCGTCGAGGATGGCGTCGATGTGCGCGTCGATGGGAAGGGGGATCACGGAAGCGTCAAGTCTGAAGGACGAAGTCAGAAGTCAGAAAGACTGGCTTCTCTGACTTCAGACTTCTGACTTCTGACTTGCCGCGAAGACACCCACCGGACAGCTGACGCCCGTTCCGCCGAGGCCGCAGTACCCATCCGGATTTTTTGCGAGGTACTGCTGATGATATTCCTCAGCGTAGTAGAACTCCGGCGCCGGCAGAATCTCGGTCGTAATCGGGCCGTACTCCGCGGCGGTCAGTCGCTGCTGGTAGGCATCGCGCGATTGCTCCGCCGCTTCACGCTGATCCTCGTCGTAGTAATAGATTCCCGATCGATACTGCGTGCCGACATCGTTCCCCTGGCGCATTCCCTGGGTCGGATCGTGATTTTCCCAGAACACCTTGAGCAGGTCGTCGTACGAGATCTTCCCGGGATCAAAGACGACGAGCACGACCTCCGAATGTCCCGTCATCCCGGTGCACACTTCACGATAGGTCGGATTTGGCGTGTGGCCTGCGGCGTACCCCACTGCTGTGCTGTAGACGCCGTCGAGCTGCCAGAATTTCTTCTCAGCCCCCCAGAAGC
>JBKPDW010000244.1:0-3262 GCA_046728115.1 Acidobacteriota bacterium
TCCAGGGCGGCATCGTCAATCTCGTGACCAAGTCTGGCAGCAATCAGTTCAAGGTGCGGGCGAGCGCCTTCTTCACCGAAAGCGGCATGGTGTCGAACAACACGCCGTCGGAGCCGCTGCCCTACAAGGTCGACTACTACCAGGACTACACGTGGGAAGTCGGCGGACCAGTCAAGCGAGACAAGTTGTGGTTCGCCGCGATCTTCGAGCTGCTCCGCTACCATCAGTCGCAGGTGGGGGTCGACATCAATTTCGCGCCCAAGCTGAAACGCTTCCGCGATTTCTTCAAGTTCAACGCGAAGCTGTCGGCCAAGGACAACGTCGACGTCGCGTACACCGACAACAACTACCACTCGGCCGGCCAAACGAGCCGCACCAGTCCACCTGAGACGGTGGTCGTCGACATCGGGCACAATCCCATCGTCTCCAGTCGGTGGACCCGCACCGTGAACAATTCGACCGTGCTCGAAGCCCGAGGCGGGTACATGTACGCGATCGACAAGAACACGCCGCCGACGGGCGATTTCGACACGCCCGGCCACTTCGACATTACGACCGGCTTCAACAGTGTGAACGTGCAGGCGGCTTCCTATTCGACGTTTCACAAGCCGAACGCGGCGGCGTCGCTGGCGCATTACGCCGACGACTTCCTCGGCGGATCGCACGACTTCAAGTTCGGCGTCCAGGTGGCACCCAAGAACAGCATCGTCAGCAGCAGTCCGCTGATGGGCGGGAAGTTCTTCATGGACCTGGCTGGCCGACCCTACTACGTGCTGACGCGCGAGCCCAATGCCAATGCCGGCAACGTGAACACCGCCGGCGTCTTCGTGCAGGACAACTGGAGTGCCACCAATCGCCTGACGCTCAATCTGGGCGTCCGCTACGATCGCACGACTGCCAACGTGCCGGAAACCCACCAGCGCGACGTGCATTTCGAGGAGACCAGCACGACGTACGGCGGCATCGACGATCTGATCAAGTGGAACAACGTCGCGGCCCGCATCGGCTTCACGACGAAGATCGATCCGAAGGGCAAGACCGTTGGCAAAGCCAGCTACGGGCGGTACTACGGCCGGCTCAACACCAACATGTTCTCGGCGATCTCGCCCGGCAACACCATCACGACGGCCTATCTCTATACGCCGGCCACCGCGCAGTACGACACGGTGTTCTTCATCACGAATCCGAACATCCAGTACTCGATCGATCCTGACCTGACCAATCAGTACACCGACCAGTTTTTCGTAGGGCTCGAACGGGAAGTCCTGCCAGACCTCGGTGTGGAGGTCAATTACATCCGCAAGAAAGAGAGCGATTTCATCCGGGTCCGCGACATCCGCGGCGTCTACGCGCCGCAGCCGCTCGTCGACACCTTCCGGGGCGCATCGCAAACCCTCACCGTGTACAACCTTCAAGGCGCGTCGACCACGAGCCTCTTCCAGGTCACGAACCGGGACGACCTCAGGCAGGACTACAACAGCCTCGTCGTGTCCGCCTACAAACGCCTGTCGAGCTCATGGCAGCTGCACGGATCGTATCAGTGGCAACGGGCGCGAGGGTTTGCCGGGAGCGGGCTAACGATCGGATCGCAGGCGTTCAGTAGTCTGGGCACGAGCGGGTTCGGCCGCGATCCCAACGACCTGACGAACGCCTACGGACGTTTCCCGTCCGACAGCACCCACTCTCTCAAAGCAAACTTCACGTTCCAGGCGCCGTACGGCGTCCATGTCGGCCTGCGCGAATCGTTCGAGACAGGGCGACCGTACGGCCGCGCGATTACCGTGCGTGGCCTCCGGCAGGGGAACCGGACGGTCCTGGCGCAAACGAGAGGGGACTTCGAGCTGCCATCCACCAACAACTTCCAGATGCGGTTCGACAAGGATTTCAATTTCGGGAATCAACGCCGGTTCCGGGTCTCGGTGGACCTCATCAACGTCTTCAACGTGTCGACGCCGGTCAGCGTCCGGAACAACAGCTCGCAGGGCGAGGCGTTGTTCGGTCAAAGTCTGGAGGTGTTCGCGCCGCGCCGAGCCTTGGTCGGGTTTCGTATCGAGTACTGACGCTTGACGTCTTTTAGCGCCTCATTCGTGCGGCGAGGCGCCGGCCCCGGGTCACCTCGCGCGCGGCCTCGGCCGATCGGCCCTGAGCCGCAAACGCATCGGCGAGTACGAAGTGGCCAAGCGCCGCCCACTCGCCCTCGGGCGCCAGCTCGAGCCCGCGTCGCGCCGCGCGGCCGGCTTTTTCGAGCTCGCCGAGGTCGAAATACAACTTCGAGAGAAAGAGATGTCCCTCGGCGAAGCTCGGGTTGCTGCCGATCGAGGCTTCGTACATTCCACGCTGCGCCTGGCGATCACCGTTCTCGCCGTACAACCTTCCCAAGTTGAACTCGGCTTTGTAGCTCCCGGGGTTCAATTCGATTTCGCGGCGGTACTCGGTGACCGCCGCTTTGACGTCGCCTCGCTTCTCGGCGACCAGGGCCAGGTTGAAATGCGCGAGCGGCAAATCCGCGCGGCGGGCGAGGGCGGCGCGGATTTCGCGTTCGCCGCCGTCGACGTCGCCCTGCAGGAGCCGCAGCGCGCCCAGCGAGTTCCGGGCCGGTGCCCGGTTCGGAGCCTTGTCCAGAATCGTGCGCAGTTCGGCTGACGCGGCATCCAGCCGCCCCATCTCGATCAGGAGCTGCGCCATTTCCTGACGGACGTCAAGGTTGGTCGGGTCGAGGTCGAGCGCGCGTTTGAAACCCGCCAGCGCATCATCGAGACGGCCAAGGTGTCGGTAGACGTTCGCCATATTGATGATGGCGAGGTCGTAATCCGGCTTGAGCGCCAGGGCCCGCCGAAAGGTGTCGAGGGCGCGGTCGTACTGGTGCACCCGAGCCAGGTGCCTGCCCATCATCAGCCAGGCGTCGATCACATTCGGATCCCGCGCCACCACCCGTTGCAGCGACGCGAGCCCCTTGTCCCATTCCGATTCGCGCAGGATCTGTTCGCGCGCCTCGACCATGAGATTGAAGATGTCGATCTTGTCCTTCGGATCGGCGAGCGTCGAGCGATCGCGTGGCGTGTCGGCCGCGAACGTCGCGACGTATCCGAGCGCCGCCAGTCGCGCTCGGGCGTCCGGATCGATCGGCGCCGCCGGCGTCGCCGCCCGATTGAGGTCGGCCGCCTCCATCTTTCGCAAAACGGCGGCTATGCGGTGCCCAAGCGCGCGTTGGGCTTCGTAGAGGTTCCGCGTTTCTCCAGGATCCTGATCCAGATCGTAGAGC
>JBKPDW010000245.1:0-23657 GCA_046728115.1 Acidobacteriota bacterium
GTCGAGACGTTGTTCCCGAATCGTCGAGCTGCCATCCGGATCGCCGTGGGTGATGGTGTTCCCTCGAGAGGCTAAGGCGGTCGCTGTGTCGTCCAGCGGCACGTGCCTGCGCTCGCCTCTCAGATCCTCCAGCAGCACGAATCGTGCGACGACGTAGCAGTAGCGCGCAGGCGGTCGCGTCGCGATCACGCCGTCCCGCTCCAGCGTGTGAGCGACGCGATTCAGCGTTTCGTCCGCCAGTTCGTTCGACGCGGGACGATTACGTCGATCGAAATAGGAGACGAGCCGGCGACGCATCTCGAGATACCGTTCGCCGTGCGAGTCGATTCCCTCATCGAGCCACCACAGCAATCGCGTGAAGGCGATTTCCGTAAGCGTTGATTCTTCTCGAAAGACTTCTTGTGTCAGCACGTACAGCCAGCTCTCTTTTTTGGGGCCGTTTCACGCAATAAATCTGGGAAAAGGCCAAGAAGATCGGACCTGTAGGGGACTCTGACGCACGCATTCAATGCAATATCAAGACCGATGAGTCGCGCGCGTGTCGTACTTACACATCCACGCTGATCGTCGTCGAAGACGAGCGCGTGGCGATTCTGCTCGCAATGAGGTGGATGTTGCCGGGGTTTCGGTCTGGACGCCGCGTTGAAAGAGTTTCTCGATTTTTTCCTATGCAGCGACGATCAACTTCGATTGTCACACGCTGCAACTGTGTTGCTCGCGTCCCGCTTGCGGATAGTCACGCATGGAACGCGGGCATTAAGATCGGCTTATGCGGCGCGCTGGATTGTCTGACGAAGCCCTTCGTGCGCCGAGGCGTTCGGTGCGCTTCCGAGCCTCGTGAACGATCCCGCGACGATGCGCGTCGCGCGGCGACCGCGGCTCGAAGAAGATTACGTATCGCTTCGTGAATGACGTGAGCCCGGAGCGTCAATGCCGCTCGGGCGGCACGGAAAGCTCGGCGGCGTCCGACAGTCCTGCGGCTACCTGAGGCAGAATGCCGAGGCTGATGTAGATCGGCCGCACCACCCTGCGAATTGCCGGCAACTCCGCGGCGAACCATGCGGCGCCGGCCAGACAACTGACGCCGCCGACGAGCAACGTGTGCGGCGCTCCGATCCGCGACGACATCCACCCGGCGGTCAGGCTGCCGAACGGCGCCGTGCCGAGAAACGCCATCGTGTAAAAGCTCATCACCCGGCCCCGCTTCCCGTCGTCGACGATCGTCTGGATGATCGTGTTGCTTGCCGCCATCTGAACGATGAAGCCGCATCCGGCGAGCACAAGGCACGGAATCGCCAGCCACACGACCGGCGCGAACGACAATCCGATCGGACCGGCGCCGAACGAGGCGCTGGCCGCGACGATCACGCGGCCGAGACCGATCACGGATTTTCGCTGCGCGAGCCAGAGCGCGCCGGCGAGCGCCCCGCATCCCGACGAGGTCATGAGGGTACCGAGCGTGTGCGGTCCACCGTGAAAGATCGTGGTCGCAAAGATCGGCATCAGCACCGAATACGGCACGCCGACGAGGCTGACGAGCGCGAGCAGCAGGATGATCGAGCGAATGGGACGGAAACCAAAGGCGTACCTGAATCCATCGGCGAACTGCGCCAGCGCGCCCCGGCGGTCCATGGGCGGGACGGGCCGAGGCTCGATCCGCATCGCGAGCAGGGCCGCGATCACGCCGAGATAACTGATGCCGTCGATCAGAAAACACCAGCCCTCGCTCGTCGTCGCGATGACGAGACCCGCAATCGACGGCCCGACCAGCCGCGCGACGTTGACCATCGAGGAATTCAGCGCGATCGCGTTGCCCAGATCGGCCTTGTCCTCGATCAATGCGATCAGGAACGACTGGCGTCCAGGCATGTCGAACGAGTTGACGATGCCCTGGACGAGATTGAGGAGCAGGATCGCGTCGACCGTGATGTGGCCGCTGAGCGTCAGGGCCGCGAGCGCGAACGACTGGAGCATCGAGATCGTCTGTGTGCCGACGAGCAGCCGGCGTCGATCCCAGCGATCCACGAAAATGCCCGCAAAGGGTCCAAGAAGGAACGCCGGAAACTGCCCGGCAAAGCCGACGACGCCCAGGAGCATCGGCGAGCCAGTGAGCCGGTACACGAGCCAGCTCGTCGCCGTCGTGGTGATCCATGTGCCGGCGAGCGAGACGATCTGTCCGCCGAAAAACAGGCGATAGTTGCGATGCCGCAGCGCCCGAAGCATGAAGGCGAGGCTGCTGCTGGAGCGGGTCGACACGAATGGCGAACCTGTTGCCGTCAGGTGGAAGCGTTACCGCGCTTCGAGTCTCTCCTTGCTAGCGACGAGTGCAGACTCGATTCCCTGACGAGCGCCGTCGTGCACCTTTCCTCTGATGATCCGACCGGCGAACCCGCTCAGACCGTCCGATCGGCTGCGATTGACGTTCACGAACCAGAATCCATTGCCCCGGGACGTGTCCGGTATGAGGGCTCGAAGCTCGAGAGCGGTCCAGAAATAGTGCGTCGAATAGAGCTGCTTCGACGCCACGATCGTCGCGTCCTTACCTTCCTGGACTGCGACGTGATTTATCCGAATGGTTGGTTTCAACCCGAACACCGCTTCCTGCCAGTAAATGAACGATGTTGTCGGTCTTGCAGGAGGGTTGGGGTACTCGAGCAGGTAGCGACGCATGTCTGGCAGATACTCGCTTAGCTCGGGCATGCCCTTCACCATCTCGCGAAACTCCTTTGCCACGAACGTCGGATTGTCCTTGTCGCGATAGACCGCCAGTCGGCCGTTTCCTCCTTCGCGGTACGCGTTGACATAGTCGACCGCAATATTACGGACCAACTGCTCGACCCGGGCTTTGGCATCGGGCTTCGACCAGTCGACCGTACTCCTGACACGAGCCAGGGCTTCAGCGCCCAACTTCAGTTCGCAGTCGCTCACTCTGCACGACTTCAGATCCTTGATATCGTCGTCGGGCAGCACGAGGTCGGCGAAGTCCAGAGCCTGGGCCGGGTCACTGACCTTCTTGGTGACCATGAACCCTTCGCCCTTTTCGAAGTTCTCGATGTCCTGCAGGAGGCCAACGTATTTTTGAATTGGCGCGTCGATCCACACCGCGCCAAACACCGCAACCTCTTTGCTCGGGTCGGCCGGCAGGATCTTGGCGAGCGGAGCGCCGCCGAGCAGTGTCTTTCGCTCTTCCGCGCTCAGCTTCAGGACCTTCGTGAAGTACGCGTCCAATCGCGCGGGGAACGTCGGGCCGACGACGGCGGCGGAACTGCTCCACCAGAGAACAAGTGCCACCAGGGACAATCCATGGCGGGGCCGTAACGCTCCAGGAAACATGGCGACTCCGACGCAGGTTGACGAGTCCGACGCAGGTGCGTTGACGAGATTGAAGACCTTGCCGATGAGGATTGGCAAGCTCGGCTGTGTTCGAAGACAATGACTACCTCGACACGCAACCTCGTTCGGCGCGGTGGACGCAGTTCTGAGGCGTGACGGGACGGTCGTTTACCGCGAAGCGACTACCGCGCTGCCGCAGATCGTTGTCATCCAGCATTTCGACGATGAGGTGAAGCGGATCGTGCCGGCGAAGTAGGCTGATAGACCTCTTAGTGCGTGAGGCCGTACACGATGTAGTTGACGCCGAGCTTGTAGGCCTCGTTCGTTTCGTCGAATGGACGGAGCGTGTTCAGTTGCTGCGGCCCAAGGGCGGCGGCGCCGACGTGGCGAGCGGGACGTTCGCGCTGACGAAGAAATGAACCGCCATGCCAGAATGAGCTAGATGCTCGTTCACCGGCAACGGCCGAGGGCGTGGGGACGGACTCTCACAGCGCTGGCTCTCGCGAGTGCATCATTTGCCTGCAGCCGCGCGCAGTCGACGAGCGGCGCACCCTTCGGTAGTGCAAACATTCTATTAATCACCATCGACACACTGCGCCCCGATCACCTCGGTCCGTACGGCGATGTGCAGATCGAAACGCCCGCCGCCGCCCGGCTCGCAAGCGAAGGCGTACGGTTTACTGCGGCGTACGCTGCCGTTCCGCTCACGCTGCCCTCGCACACCTCGATCCTGACCGGACTCCAGCCGTTCACGCATGGCGTTCGCGACAACGGAGGCTTCTATCTCGACTCCTCTCACCCCACGCTCGCGACGATCCTTCGGGCGAACGGATACAGGACTGCGGCCTTCGTGTCCGCTTTTGTGCTCGACTCGCGGTGGGGCCTGGCCAATGGCTTCGATCGGTACTTCGACGACTTCGCGGTGACGCGGGCCGACCTGACGGCGATGGCCCGCGTCCAAAGACCTGGCAACGAGACGTGGGCCGAAGCGCGGCGATGGCTCGACGAGCACATGAACGAAAGATTCTTTGTCTGGCTGCATCTGTTCGATCCGCACAGCCCGTATACGCCACCCGAACCGTACCGGACGCGCTACGCTGATCGTCCCTACGATGGCGAAATCGCCTTCGCGGACTCGATTGTCCAACAGACGATCTCGTATCTCGAGGACCACCATATCCTCGAGCGCACGCTCGTTGTCTATCTCTCCGACCACGGCGAAGGGCTCGGCGAACACGGCGAGGACGAACATGGTCTGCTGGCCTACGACTCGACCCTGCACGTGCCATGGATCATCCGGATGCCAGGTCGAGAACGTGCCGGCACCGTCATCGATCGGCCGTCGAGCCTGATCGACGTCTCGCCGACCGTCCTGGGTCTCCTCGGCGTCGGCACGCCGCGGAGGTTCGACGGCGTCGATCTGTCGCCGCTGGTGACGGGCAGGGCCGCCGTACAGGCTGAAAGGGTGTACGCCGAAACGTTTTTTCCACGCCTGCACTTCAATTGGAGTGAACTCGTCACGGTCCGCGACGAGCGCTACAAGCTGATTCGCGCACCGCGGATGGAGCTCTTCGACTACCGTGCCGATCCGCGCGAGTCGCGCGAGGTATCTCGCGATCACGCGGCGGTCGTCGCCGCACTCGATCGGAAGCTCAAGGAGATGACGTCGCCCGATTCGAAGGCGCTGCCAACCGCGCGTGGACTCGACCCTGATGCCGCGCGCCGTCTCGGCGCGCTCGGTTACGTGGCTGGTGGATCGCCTGCATCCGCAGCTTCCGGCGAGACGCTGCCGGATCCCAAAGACAAAGCAGCGACGTACCGCGCGCTCAATCACGTGCGGGAGCTGCTCGACACAGGATCGACTCGCGAAGGCATCGCCGCACTCGAGGCCATCGTCCTCGACGAGCCGGAGCTCGAACCGGCACGGCGGATTCTGCGCGAGTTCTGGCTCGAGCATCGCCAGGTTCGCGATGGTCTCGCGTGGTTCGGGGCCGCAATTGCGCGGCAGCCCGATTCGGTGCCCTTGCTGCTCGAGCTCGGCAGGATGCAGCGCGCCGCAGTGCAACTCGACCGCGCGACGGCGACTTTCGAAAAGGCACTCGCGAAAGCGCCCGATTCCGTTGACGTACTGACTGCGGCGGCCGAAACGCTGCGCGATCGCGGGCACGACGAACGCGCGCTCGAACTGTTCAAGAAGGCAGCCGCGCAAGGGTTCGATGTACTTGCCCGCATGCGCGTCGCGGAAACATTGATCAAGATGGGTCGGCTGTCCGAGGCGGACCGCGCGCTCTCCGACGCCCTCGTCGGGGATCCGCACATCAGCGGCGCGCATTACCTGCTGGCGCAGATTGCCGAACGGCAGCACGACCTCTCACGCGCCGAGCAGGAATACCGGCAGGAGATGTCCGTCAGCAGTTGGGATTACCGCGCGCCGTTCAATCTTGCGCAGCTTCTCGGCGCACGCGGTGACCGCGCCGGACAGGTCGCGTTGCTTGAATCGATTCCTCGCATAGCTCCGCAGTTCGCCGAGGTCCACTTCTATCTGGCGAAAGCCCTGCTCGATCTCGGCGATCGCTCCCGCCTGCCGGAAGCGATCGACGCCGCCCAACGCGGGCTCCGAATGGCGCCGAATTCACCGATGGCACCTCTTGGTCATTATGTGCTCGCGGATATCTACGGTCTCTAGGGCCATTCGAGCGATGCGCAACGCGAGCAGCGGCTCGGACAGGAGCTGGAACGCCGCCTCGCTACAGATACCCGTCGACCTTGAGGCGCGACGCCCGGATCAAGCCTTCGCGCTACGGCGACAACCCTGTTATCGCTGCGGGATCGTCGCCGACGACGGCGCAAGCGGGGGCGTCGACGCCGGCGGACGACGATGGCGGGTCGCCTGCTCGTAGGCATACGCAAGACGAATCAGAGTCGATTCGCTCCACGCCCGACCCAAAAGCTGGAGACCGGCCGGCAACCGCTCGCGCGCGTATCCCATCGGCACCGTGATCGCCGGGAATCCTGTGCTCGGTGCGAAAAGCTGGTTGTTATCGCCGTGAGGGGTGTTGAGATCGCCGATCAGCCGCGGCGGATTGCTCCACGTCGGATGGGCCAGCGCGTCCAAACGGTTGTCGTCCATCAGCCTCATCACCGCCCGCCGCAGCTGCGCGCGAAATTCCGCACGGGCCACACACCCCGGCGTCTTCCCGGGAATATCGTTCGCCGCCTGCGACGTTTCGAGGCGGGGTTGAATCGACGGATGGAACTGGCGTGATTTGACGATCTCTTCGAGCGTGTGCTTCGGCGCCTTGTCGCCGAGCCCCGCGAGATACTGATTCAATTCGTACTTGAACGTGTTACAGCCGCCCAGCCCCGTGCGCCCGCGCCGCATCTCGTCGAGCCCATCGACGGCGACCGGATCGATCACGTTTGCGCCTGCATGTCGCAGGTCCTCGAGCGCGCGCGTGAACAGCGCACCCACGTCCGCGTCAGTCGTCGGCGTGTCGTATGCCTCGTGCAACACGCCGATGCGGGCGTTTTTGAGCCCGTCCACGACGAGCGCAGTCGCGTAGTCGGCGATTCCCGGGATCGCTGTGGTGACCTCGTCGGCTGGATCCTTTCCTGCAATCACTTGCAGTACGGCGACCGCATCAGCCACTGTGCGCGTCATCGGCCCCGTCACGTCGGAATCGAGGAATACTGGCACCACACCAGAACGGCTCGTCAAGCCCATCGTCGGCCTGATGCCGACAAGCGCCTGATGGGACGCCGGACCGCGAATCGATGCGCCCGTGTCGGTGCCGAGACCCACCGCACCGAAGTTCGCGGCAACTGCTGCCGCGGTGCCGCCGCTCGATCCTGCGGTAACACGGTTCGTATCGTACGGATTGCGCGTATACCCCGGCAGAATCGAGTTGACGGTTTCGTACTGCGTGAACGCGAACTCGGCCATGTTCGACTTCGCGATAATCACCGCGCCAGCATCGCGCAGCCGCTTGACGACGAAGGCGTCCTTGCCGGTCATCATGCCCTTCAGTGAGAGCGATCCGGCTGTCGTCGGCATGTCGATCGTCTCGTAGTTGTCCTTGACGATCACCGGCACACAGTGTACAGGACCGACCCGACCCGACGTCGCCATCCGCCGATCGAGATCGTCGGCGATCGCCCGCGCATTTGGATTTACGACGACGATGGAGTTGATGGCGGGGCCGGTTTTGTCGTAGGCCTCGATGCGCTCGAGATAGGTGTCCACGAGGCTGTGGCAGGTGAACTCGCGCGAACGAAGGCCCGACTGGATGCGAGCAACGCTGATCTCGTCAACCGCGATGCGGCGCGAAGGCTGACCGGATCCCGTAGCCACGAAAGCTACGAACCCGATAAGGAACGAAAGGCGGGGCATCCTGGTCGACTCCGTTACGAGCGTCGTGTTCCTCAGTCTTTTCCGTGTAGCGTCTCGATCGCCTTGTAGTCCTCGTCGAAGCCGAAATGACGCGGACCGAGCATGTCGATTGCCTTCGGCGTGCGCCAGATCGCGTGGTTGCGAAATCCGACAATCGAGAGCGTCGCACCGACGGGGAAGCTGCCGATGACGCCGCTCGTTTTCATCGCCCAGCCGGTCTTCGGGTCGAGCGGGCAGATGAGGTCCGGCGCCGCCGCATCGAGCTTTCCGTCGCGCCACGCCACCATGTTCTCGTTCTTGTTGAAGATCTTGTATTGGCTGCCGGCGAATGCGCCGGTACCGTCCAGGTACGCCTCGGTCCAGCCGAAGCCCTGCTCGCCGCGACTGTCGGACCTCTGCACGGTGCCCTGGAACAGCAGATATCCATCCCCCACCAGTACGACCGCTTCGACGGGATCGCGTCCGGCGGCGACCGCCTCGCGCGCCGCGCGCCCGAGACGGATGGCCTTGGTCAGGAATCCCGGAATCAGGTTCGACTTGAGCAGCTTGCCCGACACTGCGTTGGCCGCGACGGTCACGCCGCCACCGCTCGCCACCGCAATTCCGCGCGTGAGATCCTCGACACGAAAGTCGTCGTAGACCTGCGGAATCAGAATGATGTCGCCGTATCGGGTGACGCCTGCGAGCGGCGCGCGCGTGACGCCGTTGAGAAAGAACGGACTCATCTGCACTTCCGGCAGACAGCGGCCTGACGGACACGCATCGATGATCGGGATGTTCATCCGCTGCGCGGTCATCAAGGCGCCCGCCGTGGCACCGCCCGCTTCGGCCTCGAATGTGGCGTCGAATTTCTTCCCCAGGTACTGGCTCAACACGTCGGCCGCCGTAGGTCCGGTGGACAGAGCGCCGCGGCCGCTCGCGAATCCCAGCGCCTCCATCCGTTTGGTCACGTAGTCCCACGCCCCACCGCCCCCGACGCCGAACATCGTGAACGCGGTCCAGTCGTCGGGCACGTCCTCGAGAGCGATCATCTCGAACCGCTTGCCCTCGCCGAGCGCGGCCTTGATGCGTTGAATCATGCCTTCGGTGTCGCCGCCGCGCGTGCATAGGATGGAGGTGCCGACCATCATGTCCACGAGTTCCTGCTCGGTCAGCGTGCGAAGCTTCGGCGTGTCCGCCGCGGACAGCAGCACCACCGGCGCGGTTACGAGAATGGCAATCCGCGCAAATCGGAAGCGGGCCACGAAATCCCTCCCATCGTCTAGTTCCGAGTCAGTTCACGAGTCCTCTGCAGCGTTTCGATCGGCACGTAGTCGAAATCGAACCCGAAGTGTCGCGGTCCGAGGACCTCGATTCCTTGCGGCGTCCTCCACTTCGGCGACGCCGGAATGCCGACCATCGCCACTTCAACGCCGGACGGGTACGCGCCGAGCCCCTGCCCGTAGACCGTGTCGCCGGTTTTCGGATCCACGTTCGCGATGAGATCGGGCGACATCACATCGGGCTTCCAATCCAGCCACGACACGATGTTCTCGTTCTTCACGAAGACCTTGTAGGTGTGTCCCGAATACGCGCCGGAGCCAGCGAGTTCGACGTTCCACCAAGTGAAACCACGCTCGCCCCGCGCCTCGGCTTTCGACACGACACCCTGAAAAAGCTTGAAGCCGTTCGACACCTTGACGAGCGCCGCCACCGGATCCTGTCCACGCTCGTGTGCCTCGCGGACGGTGCGGCCGTACAGGATCGCCTGCGACACCGCGCCGGCAATCGTGCCGCGCCGCAGCTGACGGCCAGTCAGCGCGTTCGCGGCCAGCTGAATGCTGCCGCCACTCGCCACCGCCATCGCGCGCGACAGATCCTCGAGGCGGTAGTCGTCCGCGGCCTTGAGGATGATGGTGTCGCCCCAGCGCGACACCATGGCGCCCGGGGTGCCGAGAATTCCATTGATGAACGGCACCGACTGCTGCATTTCTGGCACGGCACGGCCAGTCATGCACGCGTCAACGACGGGCACATGCAATTCGCTCGCGATTAGAAACGCCGTCAGCGTCGAACCCGCCGCTTCGCTGCGCAGAACGCCCTGAAACGTCTTTCCGATATGGCGACCGAGCACGTCGATCGCCGACAACATGGGATTCGGGACGGTCGGCAGATTCTGCTGGCTGGTGCGGTCGGTTACGTACTCCCACGCGCCGCCGCCGCCGATGCCGCTCGGGACAACGACCATCGCATCGTCCGGCACGTCATCGACGGAGGCCATCGTGAACTGCTTGCCCTGCGCGAAAGCGTCCTTGACACGCCGGATCATCGTCTCGCTGTTCGAGCTTCGGCTCGCCTGGATCGACGAACCGACCATCATGTCGATCATTTCCTGCTCGGTGACGGCGCGCACGGCCGGCCGCGCACCGGTCGCTGCGGCCAGCCCACACACGGTCGCCAGAGCAGCCGCCGGCGCCCGCAGGCGCCAGCGGTTGAATGGAACCATACCGTTCAGAAGGTCAGACGCAGCCCCACCTGCGCCTGAAACGGCGGGTAGTACACGGTCGGCGTCAGGAATGTGGCCTTCGGCTGGCCGGGAATCGGCCCGTAATCGTTGTTCACCGACTGGATGTTGTCGCGATTGAACAGGTTGAACGCTTCACCGTAGACGTCGATCCTCGCATTCTGGATCGGCAAGCGGTACGTCAACCGGAGATCCGTCTGGTTGAAGCTGGGCCCGCGCAGGGAGTTCCGGCCGAACCCCGGCGTGCGGTCGCCGGTTTGCCCATCACCGTTGAGATCGAGTCCGACCGCGACGGGATTGACGGCCATGCCGCTCCGCGCCTGGAAGACGCCCGAGAGCTGGAAGGCTCGCGTGAAGTTGAACCAGCCGCTGAACACGCCTCGCACGGTCGGTGTATCGGCTTGCGGACCGTAGTCGCAGTCAACACCACAATGCTGATCGTTGGGGATCGTGGAGTAGTTGTTTCCGGTGTTGCGGGCGTGGTTCAACGTCAGGCTCGCGTTGGCGCCGGCGCGCGCGCCGCGTCGCCTGACTTCGAAGATGCCACCGACGTACTGCGAGTGCGTATCGAACTGATACTGCAGGATCTGCCGGTAGGCCGGATTGACGCGTCCGTACTGCTGCGTCGCATCGTTGAAGACCAGATTCGTGTCCCACCGGTAGTCGGAGTGCCAACCGCGGTTGTAGATGGCGCTGGCGCTCACGACCAGATTCGACGTCAACGCATGTTCGACTGTGCCAACGAGCTGACCGGATTCAGGGATCTCGAGCTTGCTGGGCAGGATGTTGGTATCGATCACTCCCGCCGGCAACGTCGCAGGGCGACTCGTGAAGACCTGCGGGTAGACCGGCGCGCCGGGCGTCGTCGGCGTCCAGGTCGCAGCAACGAGCGTCTGGTACCCCAGGATGTTGGTGTAAAACGCCGTGATGTTCTGGAAGATCCGATCGTAGTAAATGCCTGACGCGAACTTCAGCAACGTCGACCCACGGCCAGTCACGTCGTAGGCGACCGAGAAGCGAGGACCGAAGTTGTTATAGTCGCTCCCGAAACGCTGTCCGGTTGCAGACATCGGTTGGATCTCCAGGTCGTAACGGAGGCCGTAGTTGATCGTCGTCTTGTCGCCGGCCTTCCAGGTGTCCTGGACGAAAGCCGATATGTACTGGTGGTGCCGCGGCATGTAGCCGGTGCCGAACGACTGGGTGAATTGCGTGTACCGCCCGGCCTGAAAATTCGGCATTGACGAGAACGTATAGGTGCCGACCAAGGGCTGCCACAGCGTGTAGTCGAAGAACGACCACTGGTAGTCCGCGCCGAACTTGAACGAGTGCTTGTCCGCAAAGACGGTCGACGTGTAAATCGTCTGGATTGGATGGTTCAGCTCGCGGTCGTTGACGCTGACCGGGCCGAAGCTTGCTACCGACGATATATTCACGCGCGGCGGCGAGCTGTTGCTCAACGGTTCATCCCGGGTGGGATTGATGCCGTCATTGGGCGGAACGAGCGGCGGGCCGTCGTCTCGAAGGCCCGTAACGGCGTAATCCCGCGGGAAATACGAGAATTTCACCTCGTGAACCGCGTGGCCGCCTCCGCCAACCTGCGTCCATTTGGCCAGGTACGACAGGTCGGTCGATTCCAGATTGAATTGACGCGACAGAGCCCCGAACGCAGTCGGCGAGGTGATATTGAATTCGGTCCACCTCGACATGGCGACGCCCGCCTGAATTCGGCTGTCCTGACTGATGGCGTAATCCACCTTGCCCTGGGCGAAGTTAAGGCGGTAGTACCGCGGAATGGTTCCGACGTCGTTGCTGGGAAGGCCGATCGCCGCTGCATTCGCGGCCGTGATGCCGTTGTCGAACGTGTAGTCTTCCTTCACCCGCTCGTAAGCGCCAAAGAAGAAAGCCTTGTCGTGGACGACCGGCCCACCGAGCGTACCGCCCCACTGCTGACGGGAATACGGCGGCTCGGCCACGCCACGCAGGCGCGCGCCGGTCTCTTCGGCGCTGATGCTGTCGTCTTTGAAGAACCCGTAGGCCGAGCCACGCAGATTGTTTGTTCCCGATTTGGTGATGCCGTTGACGATCCCGCCGATCGCGCGGCCAAACTCCGCGCCGCCGGCAAATTGCACAACCTGGAACTCCTGGATCGAATCCTGGCTGTAGCGCTGCTTTGGTAGCGCGAAGCCTTCGTCCATGTTGTAGAAGCCATCGACGAGCAGCGCCGCCTCAGACGATCGGGCGCCGCCGAGGCTGAATCCGGCGCCCTGCTGGTTGATGCTCACACTGTCGACGGTGGCCGGCAGGAGCAGCGTGAAATCGAGATACTGCCGCGACTTGCTCGGCAGCGCGTCGAGCTGCTGCTGGTTGATGACGCTGCTCATTTCCGCCTTCGTGCTCTCGATGAGCGGAGCGTCGCCCGTCACGGTGACTGTTTCCTGGACAGTTGCCAGACGCATGGTGAAGTTCACATCAACCGCCGCGCCGATATTCACCGTCACGGGCGACCGGACGATGGACGCGAAGCCGGCGAGCTCGGATCCGACCGAGTACGTCGCAGGCTGCAGTCCGGGGAGTTGATACCTCCCGTCCGTGCTGGTCACGACGGTGCGTATCTGTCCCGTCGCCAGACTCGTCACGGTAATCGTGGCGCCAGGCAGCACGGACCCTGTCTGGTCGGTGACCGTCCCGACAATGCTTCCCGTGTCGACCTGCGCCCACACGACGTGGGGAGTCTCAAGGCAAACGAGCCAGACGACGGCCATCAGGACCGCGCCGCGATTCGTGCTCCGTCTTCGTACTGCAGTCATTTGCGCAACCTCCAAGGGGTATTTCCAGCCGCCGCCGTACGATCTCTAATGGCTTGCGATGACACGTTGCTTCTGCAGTTCCTCGATCGGCGTGTAGTCGAAATCGACCCGAAATGATGCGGGCCGAACACCTCGATGCTTTTCGTGAACTCGCGCTCGCCTTTCGATGAGCCGTCCATCAGGTCGACCATCTCCTGCCTGGTGAGCGTGCGGATCGCCGGACGCTGCCGAGCGAACGCAGGCGGCATCGTGGCGAGCCACATCAGGCAACAGAGCGACAGGCGGAAGGACTCGGCTCTCGGCTGCACGTTGCTATCGACTCGACGTCGTCGACCGGCCGCGCACCACCTGATCGAGCGGGCGATAGTCGAAATCGAATCCGAAATGGCGCGGTCCCATCACTTCGAGCCCCTTCGCCGTCCGCCACATCGGATCGTTGGGGATGCCAATCATGACGACGTCCGCATTCATCAGGTAGGCGCCGAGACCCTGCCCGAAGATGGTGTCGCCGCTCTTCGGATCGAGGTTGCAGATGAGATCGGGAGCGGTCGCGTCCGGCTTGCCGTCGAACCATGACGCCACGTTCTCGTTTTTCAGATAGAGCTTGTAGGTGTGTCCCGCAAAGTCGTTCGTGCCTTTCAGCTCGACGTCCCACCAGTCGAAACCTCGATCGCCTTTGTGGTCCGCCTTGACCACCGTTCCCCGGAACAGCTTGACGCCGTTGGAGACCTTCAGCAGCGCGGCCACCGGATCGGCGCCGGACGCGCGCGCTTCTCGCAGTGTCTTGCCGTAAAGAATCGCGGTGGATACGGCGCCCTTGATCACCGAGCGTTTCGCATCCTTGCCCGACATGATGTTCTGGACTGCCGAGACGCCGCCGCCGCTGGCGACTGCTGCGGCGCGGAACAGATCCTCGACCCGATAACCGTCGACGGTCTTGTCGAGAATGATCACGTCGCCCCAGCGCGTCACGGCGGCGGCCGGCGCCAAGGGCAGGCCATTGACGAACGTCAGTTGCATCTGCAACTCCGGAACGCTCCGGCCGACCGGACAGGCGTCGATGACCGGCATGTTCAACGCCGCCGCCGCGACGAACGTCTGCAGCGTCGCGGCGGCGCCCTCGAATCGGATCAGCGCATCGAACTTTTTGCCGGTGTGTTTGCTCAACGCTTGGATCGCGCGAACCGACGCGTCGGTAATCGTGGGCAGGTTCTGCTGCTGGGTCCGGTCGCGCACGTACTCCCACGCGCCGCCGCCGCCGACGCCGACCGGCACGGCCACCGTCCAGTCGTCCGGCAAATCGTCGAGCGACATCATCGTGAACTTCGTGCCGGCTGCCATCGCATCTTTAACCCGTTGCACCAGCTGTCCGGTGTTGGAGCTGCGGCTGGCCTGAATCGAGGAGCCCTGCTGCATGTCGAGCATTTCCTGTTCGGTGAGCGTGCGGATCTTTGGTGCGCGCTGGCCTCGCAGCACGGCCTGGCCGGCGAGCCCGAGCGCAATCATCCCGACAATCGACAGAACGAAGGCGCGTGGACGCATGAGCCCTCCTCAGAGCGGACGGAATTCGATTGTTCAGTTTTATTGACGAAGGAGCGCCGAAGGTACAACGAGCTGCCGCATGAGGCGGTGTCCGGTTTCAGCCAGACTGAGACTCGGTCCGCCGAGGCGAACCCTGCTAGGCGTGGAAGATGTCGTCGTCAGCGCGTCGCAGTCGGGCGACCGGACAACCGCCCGAACGCTAGAGCGACAGCCGACAGGTGATCGAGCGCGGACTGGCGCTGGACGGGTGTGCCTTCGGGGACTTCGAGGCTGAACGGATCGAGCGGCAAATCAGCCGTCGGGATGGCGCGGGTCTCCAGGAGTTCTCTAGTGGTGACTCGTCGGCGGCCGTTTTCGAACGTGAGCGTGCTCTCCGTGCGCACGCTGAGGTAGCTGTCGCACGCGATGTAGCGGACCCACTCCGCCGACGCCAGACTCACGCGCGGAGGGCCGTCGCTCCGCCAGTTGAAATCGATCCACGCGGGATCGATCATCCGCACGCGGTAGACGGGCGTGCCGCCCATCTCGCCGCGATCGAACGACAGCACGACGCGCGGCGGACCCTCGTCGGCCTGGTGCGCGGCGTCGATGACCGCGCGATTGAACGTGCGCTCGCCGACAATCGGCAGGTAGATCGACTGACGCCGAAGGTAGGCGTCCAACTGGCCGCGAACAGGATCGGCAAAGTCTCGCACGGCGGCCTGGAACTCGGCGGCCGTGGGTTCGATGCTGAACAGCCCGCGCGCCTCCCCGAACACGCCGGGGCTGAAATACACGTGCGGACGGCGCTCGCCGTCAGATCCGATACTCGTGTATCCAATCAGCAGGCGATCGTCGGCCGACGACCAGCGTCCCGCGACGCGATCGTAGTCGGCACCGTCCATCCACTCGCGAATCGTCCGGGTCCCGCCCCGCCGCTCGCTGCCGTCCTGCTCAATCGTCGTCGACGTGACTTTCCACCGCCGATACAGCAGCTGTCCGGGCTTGATGAGGCGGACGAGAGCCTCGTCCGACCGCGTCAGGATTTCGCTGGCCGACACCACCGGGACGTCGAGCACCGCGCGGAAGACCAGAGCGATTGCGAGGAGGGTCATGGCTGCGCTGAACACGGGCGAGAACGACGGCAGGGCCGACATCGTGGATCGGATCCGGGCCCAGGCCCCCGCGACGGTCGATCGGGGAGACGTCTCGGCGGCCAGCGCTGGAAGACGGCGAGCGAGATCGCGGGCGAAGCCGACCGGTGGCTCACTGGTCAGGTCCGCGAGCGATTGGGCCAGCCCGCGCAGCTCGTGGAACTCGCGATCTTCGAGCGGGAATTCCGAGCCGCGCTGCTCGTAGCGCTGCTGCAACAACAGGCTGTCGACGTACTCGGAGAGCCGGCGCGCCTTCTCCTCCTGATCGCTCATGCCCAACCTGTTCCGCGCAGCCGCTCCCGAAGCCGCCGCAACGATCGCAGCAGCCGCATGCTGACCGCGCCGTCGGAAATGGACATAATGGCCGCGATCTCGCGGTTGGTGCGCTGCCCGGCAAACTTCAGCGCAAGCATCATGCGATCGTCATCGCCCAAATTGCCCAGCTCGCGTACGATCTCGGCCGACCGCTGCTTCCGCTCGTACGCCGCCTCCGGATTCTCGGTCTCCGACGGCAGCTCGGCGATCTCGTCGAGCGGCAAGCTCGCCGATTCGCGCCGCTTGTCGACCCGCCAGTAATCGATCAGCGTTGTGCGCGCGATGCGGAACACCCACTGCATCGCGGCATCCGGGGGCGGCTGGTTCCGCCGGTGCCGGTACGCCTTGACGAACACACGGCTCACCAGATCCTGGGCGGTCTCCACGCTCGACACCTGGCACCTGATGAACGCGTAAATTTTCGGAAATGCCGCGTCGTAGAGCTGCTGGAACGCGGCGTCCGTCTCGGCGGCAGCAACGTCGAGGCCGACCGGCAACGCCGACGTGCTGGCGTCGGAGGGGGCGGTTCGCGTCAGACGGAAACGCAATGGCACGGCGATGGGGGCCCCTGTCCGTGGCCGACCACCACCGCGTCCACAACGCCCGCTCAGGCGGTCTATTGCGTCCCAAGCGTCTTGCGCTGCTTGTACAGCTGTTCGATCGGCACGTAGTCGAAATCGAACCCGAAGTGGCGCGGCCCGAAGACCTCGATCCCCTTGGGCGTCCGCCACATCGGCGATGTTTCGTACGCGATGATAGCGAGCTCAGCACCAAGCTTGTAGCCGCCGAGCGCTCCGCCATTATGCGCATCGCCTGTCTTGGGATCAAGGTTCTGAATCGTGTCTGGTGACATCGCGTCGGGAACGCCATCGAGCCACGAGACGATGTTTTCGTTCTTCACGTAGATCCTGTAGGTATGACCGGAATATGGCCCTGTCCCCTTCATTTCGACATCCCACCAGGTGAAGCCGCGGTCCCCTTTCATGTCCGCCTTGGTTACGACACCCTGGAACAGCTTGAATCCCTTGGTGACCTTCACTAGCTCCGCAACCGGATCTTTCCCCTGAGCAACGGCTTCGCGCGCCGTACGTCCGAAGAGAATGGCCTGCGAGAGCGCGCCCTTGATGACACCGCGTTTCACATCAGCGGCCGACATCGAATTCATGGCCATCTGAGCGCCGCCGCCGCTGGCGACCGCTACTGCCCTGCCCAGATCTTCCGCGCGGTAGTCATCGACGGTCTTGTCGAGAATGACCGTGTCGCCCCAGCGAGTGACGAGCGCCGCCGGTGTCGACGGGATGCCGTTGATCCACGGAATCTGCTGCTCGATTTCGGGCCGAGCCCGCCCGGACAGACATGCGTCCACGACCGGGACACCCAGCTCGGACGCGAGCGTCAGCGCCGCCGCCGCCTGAACGGCCTCGATCCGCACGACGGCGTTGAACTTCTTGCCGAGGTGTCTGCTGAGTGCTTCCACCGCGGCAACCGACGTGTTTTGAATCGTGGGCAGGTTCTGCCGTTTCGTCCGGTCGGTCACGTATTCCCACGCGCCGCCGCCGCCCACGCCGGCAACCGTGACGGTCGTCCAGTCGTTGGGGAGGTCCTCCACGCTGATCATCGTGAATTTCTTCCCCTGCGCGATGGCCGCCTTCATGCGGTCGACAGTCTGCTGTGTGTTTGCGCCGCGGCTCGCCTGAATCGACGAGCCCAGCATCATGTCCATGATCTCCTGTTCGGAGAGGGTCCGGGTTTTCCCCTGCTGTCCGTGCAGGACGCGTGGCACGGACACGACGAGCACCGCCACAACCACTGCTCCGGCAATGCTGATTAGCTGCTTGCGCACCATCTGACCACTCCTTGAAAGGCCGTTCCCCGCTATAAAGACGAAGACGGGTGGGGAGTACAACCACGCGATCGACTGGTTGTACTTTCGTCACGCCATCGTCTTGTATGGCATGTCCTGCCTCGAACCCCAGCAATGCAGAGTTCCGCGGACGTCGACGGTTCAAATCCTGCGGCGCTTGGGTGTCGCGGCCGCTGCCGTCTTGGGCCTCGGAGCGCTCGCTCGGCTGGGCGCCGACGATGCGTGGCTCGAGCCATACCGCGCCGTCACTGGACGCATCATCGCGGAGGCGACGTCGAACAGCGCGGCGTGGACACGGCTCGCCGAATTCACCGACATGTTTCCCGCGCGCCTGAGCGGCAGCACCAATCTGCAGCGCGCGATCGAGTGGGCAGCCGATCAGATGAAGCGGGATGGGCTCGAAAACGTCCGCCGCGAAAAGGTCGTGGTGCCGCACTGGGTCCGCGGCAACGAGAGCGCTGAAATCGTCGAACCGTTCCAGGGACAACTGGCGATCGCCGCGCTTGGCGGGAGCATAGCCACGCCCCCGGACGGCGTCCGGGCGGAAACCCTGGTGGTGAGAAGCTACGACGATCTCGAGGCCCACGCCGCACAGGCGAAGGGCAAGATCGTCGTCTACAACGTGGTGTATCGAGCGGACGCCGATCCGCTCGTGGCCTACCGGGAGGGTACGCAGTACCGCGGCGCGGGAGCGTCCCGAGCGGCAAAGCTCGGTGCGGTCGCCGCCCTGGTGCGCTCGGTTGGACCGACCGCACACCGCACGCCGCATACCGGCGGCATGCGTTACACCAACGACGCGCCGCAAATTCCCGTGGCGGCGATCAGCAGCGAGGATGCCGACAAGCTGCAGCGAATGCAGGACCGTGGAACCAAGCCGATCGTCCGCCTGAAACTGGAAGCACACACGCTCGCCGATGCCGAATCCGCGAACGTCGTCGCTGAACTGCGCGGCCGGGAGAAGCCGGATGAAATCGTCGTCATCGGCGGACACATCGACTCCTGGGATTTGGCGTCGGGTGCGATGGACGACGGCGGAGGCGTGATCGCGACATGGGAAGCCGTGCGCGTGCTGAAGACCTTGAATCTCATTCCGCGACGCACGATTCGCCTGGTCGCGTTTACCAACGAGGAGAATGGCGCCCGCGGCGGGCAGGCGTACCGCGACGCCCATGCCGATCAACTGGCCAGGCACGTGCTGATGCTCGAATCCGACAACGGCGTTCTCCCGCTGAAAGGCTGGGGCTTCAGCGGAACTGACAAAGCGCGGGAGACGATTGGCCAAATTGCAGGACTGTTGCGCTCCCTCGGAGGGGATCGCATCACGGACCATTTCGATGGCACGGATGTCGCGCCAGCGGCGCGTGCCGGCAACGTGCCGGCAATTTCGCCCGAGGTGGACATGACGCGCTACTTCGCGATCCATCACACCCCGGCCGACACGGTCGACAAGGTCGATCCCGCCGAAATGGCACGGTGCGTCGCAGCCATTGCCAGCATGGCGTATGTGGTCGCCGACATGCCGCAGCCGCTCGATCGATCACCGATGCCGGGCGGGTGACAACTGGCTCGCTGATCAGCAATTCGACGCGTGTGACCGAGGCGGATTTCACTCGACGGGCAAGAACCGATCGCAGACAAGGAGACGTTGTGACGATCAAAACGAGCCTCGGCTTGGTTATGGCAGCCATGGCGCTGGCGATGCACACGGCCAGCGCGCAACAGCGCCCGCGCATCCGCACGCTCACCGAGCAAGAAGTTGTCGATTTGACGGTTGGAACGGCGATTCAAGGCACGCGCAGTTCCAACACCGCGCAAATGATCCAGCAGGCCAAGGCGCTGCTCGCGGCGGGCAAGAGCTACAACGTCGTCTCGGTTGACGATCTGCCGGACGACTGGACAATCGTGACGGCTGCCGGCGGGATCGGAGGCGGTGGCGCGTGGGATTACGTCACCGACCGGATCAAGCAGCAAAACCTGCCGACGATACCGAATGCGACCGTCTCGGCTCTCGAAGCGCTGAGCAACCATCTCGGCAAGAAATTCGATGCTGTGATCCGGAACGAAGCTGCGGGCGCCACACTCAACGCCTTCCAGACGGCGGCGGCTGTTGGCTTGCCGGTCGTGGATGCGTGCCCGGCGGGTCGCGCCAAACCCGAAGTCCAGCAGTCGCTGACGTTCATCAACGGCATCTCTGTGACGCCTGCGGTGCTGGTCACTCGGTGGGGCGACACCATTTTCCTGGACAAAACAGTGGACGACTATCGCTACGAAGACATCGCGCGGGCAGTGGCCGTCGCGAGCGGAGGCGGCGTCTCAAACGCGCGCGGGGTGTTGTCGGGCCGCGACGTCAAGCGCGCAACGATTCACGGCGCGTTGTCCGAGGCATTCCAGTTTGGACGCACAGTGCGGGAGGCTGCGGCCCGTGGACAGGATCCGATTGCCGCGCTCATCAAGGTCTCGAGCGGCTATCGGCTCTTCGAAGGGACCGTCAAGAAGGCCGATCAGAAAGGCGAGCGTGGGTTCACGTGGTGGGATGTCGAGATCGCGGGGACGAAGCAGTATGCCGGGCATACGTACCGCGTCTGGGTGAAGAACGAAAACATCGTGTCGTGGCTGGATGGTAAACCGGATGTCATGTCGCCAGACCTTATGTACAACCTCGACCCCAAGACAGGTGAGGCAATGCTCGGCAGCGGCCTCGGCGGGTACACGCTCGGCGCGGATGTCGTGATGCTGGGCCGCGCGGCGCTCGCACCCGGATTCCGATCGCCCAAAGGCATAGAGGTCATAGGACCACGCCACTTCGGCTTCGACTTCGATTACAAGCCGATTGAGGACGTCCTGAAGGCGCGGCCCGCATTCGCGACACGGTAGCCGCGTTCGCAGAGACGAATCGAAAACATCCGAAGGAGCATCCATGAAAAGAATGTTGCTGACGGCCGTCGCGATTGGCGCTACCGCAGGATGGCTGACGATGCACGCGCAGCAACCGATGCCGAAACTGCGGACGCTCACCGAGCAGGAGGTGGCCGATCTCCTCGTAGGCTCGTCCATCCAGGGCACGCGCAACGGCGACAGCGCGCGCATGATCCAGACCGCGAAGGACCTGATGGCGCAGGGCAAGAAATTCACGATGGTCTCCGCGGACGATCTGCCCGATGACTGGATGGTGGTCGCCGCGGCAGGCGGTGTGGGGGGCGGAGGTGCGTGGGAATACGTGACCGACCGCATCAAGCAGCAGAACCTGCCGACGGTACAGAACACGACGGTGCAGGCGGCACGCGTGCTGAGCAAGCATATCGGCAAGAACTTCAACGCCATCATCCGCAATGAAGCGGACGGCGCAATGATTTCGGCCCTGCAAAGCGCCGTCGAACTCGGTGTGCCGGTGGTCGACGCGTGCCTCGCCGGCCGTGCGAAGCCGGAACTCAATCTTCAGGTCTCGTTCGCCAACGGCATTTCCGGAACTCCTGCCGCGCTCGTCACCAGGTGGGGCGATGTGATCATCCTCGACAAGACCGTGGACGACTATCGCCTGGAAGACCTGGCGCGCGCCGTTGCAGTCGCCAGCGGTGGCGGCAGTTCGATCGCGCGGAATCCGATGACCGGACGCGATGTCAAGCGCGGCACCGTGAAAGGTGCCCTGACGGAAGCGATGTTGTTTGGACGGACGGTACGCGAGGCCAAAGCCCAGGGAAAGGATCCGATCGACACGCTGGTAGCCGTCGCGAACCAGTCACGCCCGACCTTCCGGATGTTCCAGGGGACGGTGACAAAGTCCGACCAGAAGGGTGAACGGGGGTTCAACTGGGTCGATTCCGAGATGTCAGGGACCAGAGAATTTGCCGGTCACACCTATAAGGTCTACGTGAAGAACGAAAACATCATTTCGTGGCTCGACGGCAAACCCGACATTCTCCCGCCGGACTTGATTTACAACCTCGACCCGGTGACCGGCGACGCGGTCAGCGGCGTTGTGATGGGGAACTATCCGGTTGGGAAGGAAGTTGTCATCGTCGGCCGCGCGGCGTCGCCGATGTGGCGAACGCCAAAAGGCCTGGAGATTTTCAGCCCGCGCCATTTCGGTTTCGATCTCGACTACCGCCCTCTCGAAGAGCTGCAAAAGACGCGGCCGCAATTCACCAGGGGTTGACGTCAGCGTGTGTACCGCGGCCTCGCAACGGCCGCGGCATCGAGGAGGTCTCAGAAATGCAGCGATATCGCCGCCGACTGCGGTTTGTGGTTCTTCTTTCGACGGTGCTCTTGTGCACCATGCCGTCCGCGCTATTCGCGCAGATCGACACAGGCTCCATCACCGGCGTCCTGACCGATCAAACTGGCGCCGCTCTGCCCGGCGTGACGATCACCGTGACCAGCACGACGACGGGTCAGGTACGAACGGCCGTCACCAACGAGCTCGGACGCTACCAGGTGTCCGCTCTGCAGCCAGGTCGCTACGCGGTCAAGATGGAACTGCAGGGGTTTGCCACCACCATGCGGCCAGACGTCACTGTCAACGTTGGAAGCGCCGTCGACGCCAATGCGGCGCTGCGCCTCGCCACCGTGGAGGAAACGGTCACCGTCTCGGGGGAGTCGCCGCTCATCGAGAGCACGAAAACCGAGATCAGCAGTGTCGTATCGCAGGAAGTCCTCGAGAGTCTGCCTAGCCGATCGCGCCAGTACCTCGATTACACGCTGTTGATGCCGGCCACCTCGGAAAACACCAGCACATCCGCGCAAGGCACAGGGCTGAACATCGGTGGCGCGCGCGCCAAGGAATCGTCGCTGCTCGTGGACGGGTTCTACAACCTCGACGAGGGCTTTGCGAAAGTGAAGCAACGCTACAGCGAGGACTCCATCCAGGAATTCCAGATCGTCAGCTTCGGCGGCTCGGCCGAATATGGCCGCGCCATCGGAGGAATCATCAACGCCGTGACAAAGTCCGGCGGCAACCAGTACCGCGGCAGCGCGTACGGCTATATGCGCAGCGAAAACCTCAACGCCATGGACTTCGGCTCGAAAGCACTCGGCCTGACGACGAAACCGGATTTCAGCCGGCAGCAATGGGGCGGGACGCTGGGCGGTCCGGTTGTCAAGGACAAAAGCTTCGTGTTTGGAGCCTATGAACGCGTAAAGGAGGACACGCCGTTCAACAATTCCGTGACAACGCAGAATGCCGCCGCCATCGGCCTTGCGCCGGAGGATGCGGGCAACATCCCGCAGTTCTACCGGTTGAATTTCGCGATGGGCAAATGGGATCACAACCTCAGCTCGAACAACCGGCTGCAATTTGCCTTTGCGATGTCGCGATGGACGGAGTACAACCAGAGTGCCGCGGCATTCCGGACTCGATCAGCAGCATACGGGCTCTCGGCAATCGACCTGTCGATGCTGGGTAAGTGGACGTCCATCAGCGACGACAGCAGGGGACTGCGGGAGTTGAAGGTCTCGTATTTCCCGCGCTACTACCAGGTCTCCGGACTGGCAAGCGGAGGCCCGCCGCTGGTCCCCGAAGGCCAGATCAACCTGGGCCCCGAGAGCAACTCGTCGCCTCCGCGTGTTACGGTGACCAACACGGCGATCTTCGGATCGGCTGCCCTGAGCAACAGTATCGACACCTATCCGGGTCAGGTGCTCTACACCTCGACACGGTTCGCCGGCGACCATACGATGAAGTTCGGCGCTGATTACATGGCTGCGTACTACGACTACAATCTGTTTTCTCCGCTTGCTGGCGCGTACAGCTTCAGTTCCCTGGCCAACTTTCAGC
>JBKPDW010000246.1:0-16180 GCA_046728115.1 Acidobacteriota bacterium
CCCCAATCCCCCATCCCGTCTCTCGGTGCGCTTGCTCGATGCGAACGGCCAACTGGTGGCGATTGCCGAGCCGTCGGCGACTCCCGGGCTTTTGCATCCCTCCGTTGTTCTGAAGTAACATTTTGAGGTTGCTCGACTAACGAGCTTTCACACAAACGGCGCATTCGGTCTGGCCGTCCGGCGGGTAATCCGCTCACCGGCCATTTCTGGGGCGCTCGTGGAGGGCAGCAGGTGGCATTAAGCAAAGATCGCAAGACAGAGCTGATAGGGACTTACAGGACCCACGAGGCCGATACGGGGTCACCGGAAGTTCAGGTGGCCATCCTCAGCGAACGCATCAATTACCTGACCGAGCATTTCAAGGCCCACGCGAAGGACCATCATTCCCGGCGCGGTCTGCTGATGCTCGTCGGCAAGCGGCGCCGCCTGCTTGACTACCTCAAGGCGAAGGACGCGCAGCGATACTCGGATCTGATCAAGCGTTTGGCTATTAGAAAGTAGGTAAGTCAGAAGTCGAAGTCGGAAGGCAGGCTTTCTGCCTCACCTTCCAACTTCTGCCTTTCGACTTCCGACTTCCGACTTCTGACTTCTGACTTTTGACTTCTTATTCTGACTTCTGACTTTCTTTTTATGACAACCCGTGAACTCGCAATCGGCTTCAACACACTGAGATTCGAGACCGGCAAGCTCGCCAAGCAGGCGGGCGGCTCGGTTATCGTGCGCTACGGCGATTCGGTGGTTCTCGTCACCGCATGCCGCGCCGCGAACGCCCGCGAAGGCATCGACTTCCTGCCTCTGACGGTCGACTACCGCGAGTACACCTATGCGTCGGGCCGCATCCCCGGCGGCTTCTTCAAGCGCGAAGGCAAGCCGGCCGAAAAGGAAGTGCTCACGAGCCGGGTGATCGATCGACCGATTCGTCCGCTCTTCCCCTCGGGCTGGCGGTACGAGACTCAGGTGATTGCGCTCGTTCTGTCGGCCGACACCGAAAACGACACCGATGTGCTGGCCATCACCGGCGCATCCGCGGCACTCGCCGTCTCGGAAATCCCCTTCGCCAAGACGATCGCAGGGGTTCGTGTCGGCCTGGTCGACGGCGCGTATGTGATCAATCCCACGTTCGACCAGCGCAAGCAGAGCAAGCTCGACCTCGTCGTCGCCGGTAGCCAGGATGGTCTCGTCATGGTCGAGGCCGGTGCGAAGGAAGTCACCGAGCAGGAGGTTGTCGAGGCGCTCGAAGCCGCGCATGCGGCGATCAAACAGATCGTGGCGACAATCGACGATCTCGCGAAAGAGGCCGGCAAGAAGAAATTGGTGGTCCAGAAAAAGGAAATCGGCCACGACTTCTATCGCGAGGTCGAGGAAAAGGTCATGGTGCCGCTGACCGAGGCCATGCGAATTCGCGGCAAGCTCGAGAACTACGACCGCGTGGACCAGCTGCTCGAGGAACTGGTCGCGTCGCTGCCGGAAGGCGAAGTCGAGCGCAAGGTCGAGGCCAAGCAGATCTTCAAGGATCTCAAGGAGAAGGTGCTGCGTGAGGAGGTCTTGACGCACGACGTGCGGCTCGACGGGCGGAAGTTCGACGAAGTGCGACCGATCTGGATCGAGACGAGCGTCCTCCCGCGCACCCACGGATCCGCGGTGTTCACGCGAGGCGAAACGCAGGCGCTGGTCACGTGCACGCTCGGGACCGCAGAGGACGCGCAGAAGATCGAAGGCTTCGAGGGTGAACAGTGGAAGAGCTTCATGCTCCACTACAACTTTCCACCCTTCTCGGTCGGTGAAGTCGCGTTCCTGCGCGGTCCGGGCCGGCGCGAAGTAGGTCACGGCGCCCTGGCCGAGCGCGCGCTGGCGGCGATGCTGCCGGGGGAAGAACAGTTCCCATACACCGTTCGCGTCGTGTCCGACATCCTCGAATCGAACGGATCCTCGTCCATGGCCTCCGTGTGCGGCGGATCGTTGGCCATGATGGACGCGGGCGTGCCGCTGAAGAACGCTGTAGCAGGCATCGCCATGGGCCTCGTGATGGACGAAAAGACCGGGAAGTACGCGGTCCTCTCCGACATCGCGGGCGCAGAGGATCACTACGGCGACATGGACTTCAAGGTGGCCGGAACCGCGGACGGAATCACCGCCCTGCAGATGGACATCAAAGTGGGCGGCATCACGACAGCGGTGATGCAGCAGGCGCTCGAGCAGGCGCGTCGCGGTCGCATGCACATACTCGAGGCGATGCGGCAGGCGCTGCCAACGCCCCGCCAGAACATCTCGGCCTTCGCGCCGCGCATCGTGACCATCCGGATTCCGGTGGACAAAATTCGGGATGTCATCGGTCCGGGCGGCAAGATGATCCGCAGCATCATCGAGCGCACGGGCGTGAAAATCGACGTCGAAGACGATGGCCGTGTGAACGTGGCGTCGGCGGACGGCGCGTCCGCGCAAAAGGCGATCTCGATCATCCAGGAGCTGACCGCCACGCCGGAATTGAACAAGATCTATCTGGGCAAGGTGCAGCGGATCACCGATTTCGGTGCGTTCGTCGAAATCATGCCCGGGACCGACGGATTGCTGCACGTCTCGGAGATCGCCAACCACCGCGTCAAAGACGTACGTGACGAGTTGAAAGAAGGCGAACAACTCATGGTGAAGGTGATCAACATCGACCCGACCGGCAAGATTCGACTCAGTCGTAAAGCGCTCCTGCAGCAGGAAGCCGCCAAGAGCTAGGAGTGGGATCGGCGACGCCCTGACCCGTCGTACAATTCGATCATGCGCGTGCGGCAGGTTCTGCTGTTCGTCGCGATTGGGGCGGCTTCGGCCGCCGCTCAGGATCACGGGCCCACCACCAGGCCGTTCGCCGTCACCACCAAAAAGTATGCGTTCGATCCGCCCCGGATCGAGGTCGATCAGGACGATCTCGTCAAGATCACTCTCAGCAGCGCCGATATCGCGCACAGCCTCACGATCGACGAATACCGCATCGCCAAACGCGTTAGTCCTGATCAGGTGGTCACCTTCGAATTCCGCGCGGACAAGGCAGGAACGTTCCGCTACTACTGCAACCTGCAGATCGATGATGGGTGTCGCCGTATGCGCGGCGAACTGGTCGTCAGGCCGCGACGGTAAAAACATTGCAGCGGTCTCTCAATCTGGTGCATGCGCACCATGTGAACCACAAGAGGTCGCTGCAACAACTCCAAGTCATCGTGACGATGCCTGAGGAACGCGCTCTCCTGCAGCCACGATGTCCTTCGGAGTGGAGTAGTTGGCCCACCCTTTCAACGATCGTGATCCTTGGCGCGCTGTGATCCACGTGCGTCGGCATGTCGTTGCAATCGTCCTTTTCGCCGCATTGACTGTCGGGTGGACATGGCCGTTGGTCACGCATCTCGGCGACGGCATTCCCGGCGAGCCCGGCGACAACTTCAGCTTCCTGTGGAACCTGTGGTGGATGCGACACGTGTTCGCTTCATCCGGGCTCGAGTATTTCCACACGAACTACCTTTTCTATCCGTTCGGCACGACGATCGCTGACCATCCGCACACGGCGCTGCCGGCCTTTGTTGCCGCGACCGTGCTACGACACGCGAGCGTCATCACTGCACAGAACGTTCTACTGCTGGCGTACGTGTTCGCGAACATGGTGAGCGCGTATGCGCTCGTGTGGGACCTCGCGCGTCACCAGCGCGGCGCTGTGATGAGCGGAGTGATTTTCGGGATCTCGCCGTACGTCGCCGCTCACCTCCTGGGTCACTACGACCTGGTCGCGGTGTGGCTGCTGCCGACATTTGCATTGCTCTTCCGACGCGCGCTGGAGAGCAAGGCATGGCCGATGGCTGCCGCCGCGGGCCTTGTTCTGGCAGCAGCCGCCTACACGGCCTACTACTACGTGGTCTATCTGTGGTTTTTCGCCGGCTTGTACTCGATCGCTTTCATCGATTGGGCCCACCTGAGCTGGACGAAACGGCCATCTCGGCCAGGCACACGCGCGCTGCGATTGGCTTTGTTGGGTACCGCGGCGGCTCTTGGAGCGATCGCCGTCTGGATCGCCCTGAGCGGCGGCGGAGAAATAGAGTGGGGGACGATCGCGATCTCCGCTCGTACGCCTCAAAACACCCTGACCGCGATGTGGATCTGCACCTTGGGTTGGGCGCTGGCGGTCTGGCGGCCGGCAATGAGCCGCAATCCAGGGCGATCAGGCAGCGTTCGCAGTACCCTCGTCGTCCTCCTGATCGTCGGAGCTGTCTTCGCGCTCGGAAGCGCGCCGCTCATGTGGCAGGCCGTCACCCTGATGGCGCATGGAGAATACGTCACACCGGCGTACGCGTGGCGCGCAGCCCCGCGCGGGATCGATCTGTTCGCGCTCGTGCTTGGTCCCGGCGCGCATCCGTTGGCTCGTTCCGTTACCGCACGGACTCACGCCTTGGCTCACGTCGATCGCGTCGAAGGCGTCGGCTGGATCGGCATCGTGCCGGCGTTACTGGTCTTCGCGAAGACACGAGATTCCGTCAGACCGATCGGCCGTATCTGGCGAATGATCGGCATTGGATTTTTCGTATGGGCGCTCGGGCCGTTTCTGACCATAGGGGGCTTCGACACAGGATTAAAGCTCCCGCAGATCCTGTTTCGTTATGTCCCATTTGTTGCGAACGCACACATGCCGGGCCGCGCCATGGTAGGCGTATTTCTCGCGCTGGCGGTACTCGTCGGCATCCGGATGGCCGTCGCTCAGGGCCGCCTTGCGATGTCGGGGATCCAATGGCTCCTCATCGGTCTGGTGGCATTCGAATATTGGGACGCGCCGGTCCCGCTGACGCTGCTCGATGAACCCCAGGTCTATCGCAGTCTCGCGGGCGCCACGCCCGGCGCCGTTTGCGAAGTGCCGTTCGGCATCGGCGATGGGCTGAGCCGTGGTGTGGGATCGCAGGACCGTCGAATCCTCTACTACGCGACGCTGCACGAGCATCCTCTGGTCGGCGGTTATATCGGCCGTATGCCGGCCGGCACGCACGAACGATACGAGCAGATACCGCTAACCAACTCGTTGCTGCGCCTGTCGAGCGGTCAGGCGATCTCGCCGCAGGCACAGACGCCCTCGGCGACAGATGAGCCGCCGTGCAGATATCTCGTCGTCAACAGGGCCATGAGTTCGACGGCGCTGATCGATTTCATCAGAGGATTGCCCGTCGAGCGAATGAGCAAATCGGAGAACCGCGATCTCTATCGTTTGAAGTAGCCGGACGCCAGCCCGCGCCGGCGAAAGTCCGCGGGATTCCGGGCCGCGGCAAGTCCGAAAACAGGCCGTCGTGTTTCGACCTGCAGGTGCTGTCAGGCTCGAAATTCCTGCGCGGCTTCGATCCGCTCGCGCAGCGGCGGATGGCTGTAAAAGAGCCACTGCGTGATTTTCGAGGGGTGCTCTTCAGCCAGGTTCTGCGCGCCGAGGCGGCGCATGGCCGAGATGAATGCGCCCGGGTTTTTCGTCAGGTCCAGTGCAAACCGGTCGGCGCTGCGCTCGAACGCGCGCGACATCGCGTGCGCGAGCGGCACCATGATCAGCGAAACGGCCCCGGCCGCGAGGATCAGCAGCGGAAGGCCTGCCACGTCGTCGATGCCGCGCAGTCCGAGCGGTGCCGCCAGCGCCCGCAGCAGTTGCGCGGCCGCGTAGAATCCGGTCACGATCAACACGCTTTCGAACGCGATCGACTTCCAGATGTCGCCGTGGACGTGATGCGCGATCTCGTGCGCCAGCACGACTTCGATTTCATCGTCCGAGTACTCCCCCAGCATGGTGTCCGACACCAGGATCCGCCGTGTGCCGCCGAGGCCCGCCAGCGCGGCGTTCGCCTTCTTCGTCTTTTCGGACAGGCCCCACTCGTACGCACCGAGTACGCGCGCACCGGAGCGATCTGCCAGCGCGAGCAGGCGTGTTCGCAGCGCCTGATTCGCCAGTGGTTTCACCGTGTAGAAGAGCGGCAGCAGCACCACCGGCGCCAGGTTCGTGAGGCCGACGATGAGCAGAGCAAACGCGCCGCCCGCGGCCAGCCACCACTGTTGAGGCCAGACGCGCATGCACCCGTAAATCAAGGCGGCCGCCCCCCCGCCGAGGACGATCCCGACGCCGAACCCTTTCGCTTGATCCGTCAGCCAGGCTCCAAGGGTTTCGTTCGACAGCGCGTAACGGCGCTCGAGCCGCCACCCGCTGTAGAAGCTGAGAGGAAGGCTGACGATCTCGTTGATCGCGGACAGGAGCACGACGTAGACGATCACCGTCGCCGTCGATCGGAATGATACCGGCGCAATGCGGGCTGCGACGATGCCTGACGCGTCGCGGACGGCCGCACTCAACCCGGACAGCATCGAGCCGCCGAGCAGGATCAGACCCCAGAAAAGCGATGCGACGCTGGCGCGCCGCTTCAGCCGATGATACCTGGCGGCCTTGTCTTCGTTCATTCCTGGGCTGAAAAGAGGCACGGCAGGAAGCCGTCGCGCGCGCGTCCCGTCAAGACTGTCCGCGCGGCTTGATCCGCACCCCGCCATTCGTGGTGTGGAGTTCGATAGGCGCGCCGCCGCCGTTGAGACGGGCCTCGAGGCTTCGCCGCGATTGTTCGGTCACGTCGATCTTGAGATCGGGTGCCACACTGATGCCGCCATTCGTGCACGTAGCCGAGACGCTGGCCTTCGCAGACTCCGGCACGAACAGCACGACGCCGCCGTTGGTCGTACTGGCGGAAATCCGATCGGCGCCAACCGACGCCATGTCGAGCGTGACGCCGCCGTTGGTCGAGCGGGCCTCGATCGCACCGCCCATTTCCTTGGCATTGACGCCGCCGTTGGTCGTATGGGCGACGACCTTTCCGTGGAGCGACACGAGACCGATGCCGCCGTTGGTGGTCGTGACGTCGACGATCGCCTGTTTTGGTGCGCGCACGTGATAGCGGACTTCGAAGGCGACGCCGATCATCACGCCGCGCATGCGCTCTGTTTCAATCGAAACGCGATCGGGTTTCGCGTCCTCCCTGATCGTGATGCGCGGGAGCAGCTCGCGTGCGCCCGTGTCGGTCGCCGCCCGAGCGATCTTCTCCGCACGGACCTCGACGGTCGATCCGTCCACACCCTCGACCTCGACTCGACCGTTGGCGTTGGCGATGTGCAGCTCGCCGCCCGGCGCGAGCTGATACGTCCGCGTCCACTCCTCGGTGGCCCGACCCATCAGGTGGCCGGCGGCCAGATCGCAACCAGCCAGGGCGACGATCAGCGGCAGCAGCCCAAAAAGGCCGTACCGCTTAGTCGATCTCATTGCGCGCACCCTCCTCCGCCTGCAAGGGCCGGACCCAAGGTCGGCGGATACAGAGCAATACGCCGGAAAGGATCGGACAGTTCCCGGATTAGTTCAACTGGACAGAAATCAGCTTCGACACGCCGGGTTCCTCCATGGTGACGCCGTACAGCCGGTCGGCGATTTCCATGGTTTTTCGGTTGTGCGTGATGACGATGAACTGGGTGTGCTGCTGCATACCGCGGAGCATCTCCACGAACCGGCCGATGTTCGCATCGTCGAGCGGCGCGTCGATCTCGTCGAGCAGACAGAACGGGCTCGGTTTGTACTTGAACATGCCGAACATGAGTGCAATGGCGGTGAGCGCTTTCTCGCCGCCGGACAACAACTGAACGCTCTGCAGCCGTTTGCCAGGCGGCTGCGCGATGATCTCGATGCCGCTCTCGAGTGGATCCTGTTCGTCGATCAGCGTCAGGCCCGCACGGCCACCGCCAAACAAGGTGCTGAAAGTCTGCTGGAAATTTCTGTTGATCGCAGAAAACGCTTCGGTGAAGCGCAACCGGCTCGTCTCGTCGATACGCGCGATCGCCTCGGCGGTCTGCGCGATCGAGTCGACGAGATCCTTGCGCTGTGCCGACAGGAACACGTGGCGCGCCTCGAGCTCGTCGAACTGCTCGATGGCCATCATGTTGACCGGACCGAGTCTGTCGATCTTCGCCCGCAGTGCCGTGATCGCCTCCGCCGCCGACAACGTTCGCTGAGCGGCCTCCTGTGTTTCGAGCCGAACGTCCGACGCTGCACCGCTGTCACTCTCATCGTCGGATTCGTCGGTCGCCTCGATCACAGCGGCGTCGGGGGTCGTCTGACCTTCCTGCTCCAGACGCGCGACCTCTGCCGCGACGGCGTCGAGCGATGCGTTGACGGCATCTTCGCAGGTGTGCGCCAAGTGCGACAGCTCGGCCTCCGCGGTCGCGCGTGCGACGTCCAGGTCGGACACGGTCGCGCGGATGCCGTCGAGCACGGTGCGTGCGTCCTTGATCGCGATGTCGTGCGCGTCACCCTTCGCGCGCAGGCCCGACACCAGTTCGTCCGCGTCAGCGACCTCGCGACGAAGGCGATCGAGCTCGCTGACGTCGGCGTCCAACTGCGCCTCGCCGGCCGCGATGGCGGCCGTCAGCGTGTCGATGCTCCGACCCGCCTGCTCGAGTTCCGTGGCGAGTGCGCTCGCGCGTCCGTCGAGCTCCGCCGCCGCTTCTTCCAGCCGCTCCACTTCAGCTGTCAAGGCCGCGGCGCGTTCGACCAGCGCGGCATGAGCCGCGCCCGCTTCGGCCGCTCGGCGGCTCAGCGCGTCGATCGTCTCGCGGGCCTCGAACAGCCGCCGCTGTGCGGCGGTCAGCCGCTCGTCGGCCAGCCGCTGCTCTTCTTCAAGGCGTCCGATCGATGCGCGCGCCTCCTCTTGACGTCGATCCAGGGTATCGCGTTCGTCTTCGGCCTGACGACGTTCACGCGCCAGCTGTTCGCGCTTCTGCGCGACGCGCGTGTCTTCTGCCGTCGCGTGTTGCAGCTGCGCCTCGAAGGCGACGACCGTCTTCTCGTATTTGTGGTGATCGGCATTGAGCGCAGCAAGGGCGTGCGACGCATGAGCGATCGTCACGTCGAGATCCACCACTTCCTGCGCCAGGCGGGTCAGCGATCCGCGATCGACCGTCACGCGATCGCGCAGCTCCTTGATTTCGCGCTTCGTCTCGAGAATCCCGCGACCGTCGCCGCGACCACCGCCCGACACGAGGTGCGGACCACGAAAGACATCGCCGTCCATCGTCGCCACCGCCAACGTCGTCGATTGGCTGGCGCCGGCAGCGGCATCGTACGAAGGCGCAATCCATGCGTCGCCGATCGCGGAGCGAATCTCCTCTGCAAACGGTCCATTGACGCGCACGATCGACGATAGAGACACGATGCCGTCCGGAAGATGGAGCCCGGACGCCGTTGCCGCTTCGGGTTGCCGGTGGTGGCCCGGTGCATCCGGACGTTGCATGGCCGACGTGATCAAAAACCCGCAGCGTCCCGCGTTGGCTTCTCGAACGAGCTGAAATCCGGCGGCTGCATGTTCGGGCCGCTCGACCACCACGTGCTCGAGCAGATCGCCGAGACACGCTGCGACGGCCC
The DNA here is from genome assembly GCA_046728115.1 of Acidobacteriota bacterium. Lineage (GTDB taxonomy): Bacteria > Acidobacteriota > Vicinamibacteria > Vicinamibacterales > CAVVIG01 > CAVSWN01. The sequence continues at coordinate 9,446 of JBKPDW010000246.1, forward strand.
GCTCGTAACCGCCGTCCACTTCGAGGTAATCGGCAATCGCGCCTCGCTGACACACCTTTCCATTCGCTTGCACGAGCACGGTCCGGGCAGCGTCGCTGTATCCGGCGCGAGCGGCCTCGACCTGCTCCAGCGACTGGAGCCGCGCGTCGAGTCCGGCGAGCTCCTGTTCGCGGGCGCGAATCGACCGCGCGCGCCACTCGTGCTCGATGCGCGCGCTCGCCAGCTCCGATTCGCGCGCTTTCTGCGCGACGTGCGTGGCCTCGATCGCGTTCTGAACACCTCTCAATCCTTGCGCCGCTACATTCCGGTCGGCTGCGACCCGCTCGGACTGGATGCGCACGTCAGATGCTTCGACATCGAGCTTCGACAGCCACTCCGCCACCTTATCGCGAGCAGCCGCAGCATGCTCGACCGCGTGACGCAGCGCCGTCGCCGAATTGATGGCTGAAAACACTTCGCTGCGTGCTGCCTCGACATCCGCCTCGAGGCCTTCGATCTCCCGGTGCGCCGCCTCGTACGCCTCCGAGTCGGCCGCCAGGACCGCCGCTGCGCGATCGCGCTCGAGCACCGAGTCGGCGGCCGCCTCGCGACGCCGCACCGCGGCCACGCGCGCCGGTTCGCGGCGCCTCTCCACCGACTCGGCCTCCGCCGAGATGGCCGTGGTGCGGACGCCGAGGGATTGCACCTGTTCTCGATCGAACAGAATCTGCTGCTGCTGCCGGTTGATCTCCAGTTCGCGTCCATGCGCCGAGTCCCTCGCGGTTGTCGCACGCGTTTCGGCCTCGACGAGCTCGATGCGAAGACGACCCAGATCGGCTTCGACGTTCGCCACCCGCGCCGCCGCCAGCGACTCGCGCTCCCGCGCGCCACTCAACCGGCTCCGTGCCGATTCGATCGTTTCGGCGAGCTGGCGATATTTGCGCGCGAAGAGCACTTTCTCCCATCGCCGCAGCTCGTCGCGCAGCCTCCGATAACGTCGCGCCTTCGCAGCCTGCCGTTTCAGCGCGCCGCGCTGCTTTTCGACCTCGAACACGATGTCGTCGACGCGCGTCAGGTTCGCTCGCGCGGCTTCGAGCTTGAGCTCGGCAGCGCGCCGCCGCGCCTTGTACTTCGTGATCCCTGCGGCTTCTTCGATCAGCTGCCGCCGATCGGTCGGGCGCGAGCTGAGGATCATTCCGATCTTGCCCTGCTCGATGATGGCGTAGGCCTTGGCGCCAAGCCCCGTGTCCATCAGCAGATCGTGGACATCGCGGAGCCGGCACACACGGCCGTCGATCAGATATTCGCTCTCGCCCGATCGATACAACCGCCGCGTGACCTCGATTTCGCGAGCGACTGATTGAATGATCTCCTCGATGATCCCGTCGTGACCGTGGCCATTTCCGTTGCCGTTGCCATTGCTGTTCCCGTTGCCATGCACGTCAACGTGGCTGTTGCCGGTATGGCCATTCCCCGTCTCGGGAAAAGCCGGACCGCTGATCGTCTTCGTGAACCCGGTGAGGCGGAGGCGAACTTCGGCGGTCGCGGTAGGTTTTCGCGCGTCGCTGCCGTTGAAGATCACATCTTCCATGCGTTCGCCGCGCAGGCTCTTGGCGCTCTGCTCGCCCATCACCCACGTGATGGCGTCGGCGACGTTGCTCTTGCCGCAGCCGTTGGGACCGACGATCGCGGTGACGCCCCTGTCGAAGGCGAGTTCCGATCGATCGGAAAACGATTTGAAACCGTTGATTTCCAGCCGTTCGAGGTGCATCGAATACCCCAATCCAAAATGCGGATTTCGGAATGGACTGCGGATTCCGAAATCCGAACTACAGATCTCGGATCCCGGAGTACGGATTACACGGACCGGACGACCTGTCCGCAATCCGCGTTCCGCATTCGCGTTCCGCAATACGTTTTCGCTTGGTCTGGGATACCAGGCAATTCGACCGTTCTGGACCCTCTTCGCCTCCGCGCTACCAGAGGCGGCCCCAGGGTCTAAAGCGGCCGTGAGTGTAACAAGGGCTATTTATTGCGGCAAGGGCAAATGAGTGCCACAAGGTATTGTGGTCGCTTGCCCCAAACCGCTCAACCTTATCGACGTGCGACTTTTTTGGCTCCTCGATTGAGTTCGGTCAGTTTCTGCGCCTCACCAAACATCGCCAGCGCTGTTTGAGCTTGAGGATCGACGGTGATCAGGTGCCGACGCCCGTCGGCGATGCCGAAGACGACCTCGTCGATTCGGAAGCGAATCATCGCCCGAATGAAGTCGAGGTCCTTCTTGAACCCCTCTTCGTCGATCCTGATCTTGTCCGACACGACCTGATCCCGGAAGTCGGCAACCATCGCGTCGTCGACCACGAAATCGCGAGCCACGGTCTTGCGGCCGGTCGATCTGCCGGTGACGCGCGTATCGCCTTCGGCGGCGAATTTCTGCGCGTAGTTCTCGAACTCGCCGCGGCCGTAGAGCATCCGTCCGAAGCGGCCCGGATTGAAACCCTCGAGCGGTCCGGATACGCGCTTGTCAGGTTCGATACCGCCACCGCTGTATACAGGACGTCCGGCGTCCGTATGTTTCAAATCGCTCGGGTTGTGCGGCTTGTTCGCATCCTGATCGCGCAGCGAGTAGCTGAGGTACTCGTCGAAGGTCGCGTCCCATGGACGCTGAATGAGCCTGCCGCTCGGCGTGTAGTAGTGGGCAGTCGTCAACGCCAGCCCGGCGTTGCTGCTGATGCGATACACCGACTGCACGAGCGCCTTCCCGAACGTCGTCTCGCCGACGATGTACGCGCGATCGTGATCCTGGAGCGCCCCCGTGACGATCTCAGATGCGCTGGCGCTGTTCCGATTGGCCATCATGACGATCGGAATCTCGGTGAATTGGCCGTCTTCCGTTGCGCGATAATCCTGATCGGAATTCGCGATGCGGCCGCGCGTGTAGACGATCATGTTGCCGCGCGGCAGAAATTCGTTGGCCACCTTGATGGCCTGATCGAGCGGCCCCCCGGGATTGCCGCGGATATCGAAGAGGAGGCGCCGCATCCCCTTCGACGCGAGGTCGCGCAGCGCGTGCTTCACGTCGCGATCGGTGTTCTCGCCGAAGTCTTGCATCCGGATGTAGCCGGTGGTCGCGTCGATCATGAAATACGCGGGGACCGTGGGGATGTACACTTCGTCGCGCGTCAGCTCGAACTTGAGAAGCTCTTCGTAGCCTCGCCGGCGCATCCCGACGAAGACGGTCGTGCCCTTCGGACCGCGCAGCGCGCGCTGCGCCTGCTCGATCGTCCAGCCCTTGGCGTCCTGACCGGCGACGTTCACGAAGATGTCGCCGCGGCGGATCCCTTTCTTGTACGCGGGTGATCCTTCGAAGACGTTCACAGCGGTGACGTCGCCGTCGTACACCTGAATCGATACGCCGATGCCGTAGTAGCGCCCTTCCTGACGCTCGCGCATCTGCGCGTATTCGCGCGGTGTGAAGTAACTGGAATGTGGATCCAGGGTGCCGAGCATGCCCCGAATCGCGCTGGTCACGAGATTCTCGGGCTCGACCTTGTCCACGTAGCTCGTTTCGACGGCGTTCAGCGCCGCGGTGAACGCTTTGTAGTGCTCCGGGACTTTGTCGTCAGTCGCAAGCGCGCTCCGGCCGAAGAGCCCGCCGACAAGTGCGGACACGAGGATGGCAAACACGACTGCGGGCAGAGGACGGTAGCGTCGCATAGTCGGCATCGTAGCAGATAACTTCCTTATGAGCAACGAGTTCTGGGCATTTTGAAACGTCCTATCTTCTTGACCCTGTCTCCAGCCCGTTTCTATAATGACGTGAGTCTCTTCCTGCCGGTTTGCGAAAGTAGGGTTTTATGTTTGGTTCCATTGGTATGCCCGAGCTGATCATCATCTTCGTGATTGCTCTGATCATCTTTGGCCCTCGCAAGTTACCGGAATTGGGCCGTTCGCTAGGCAAGAGCCTGGCGGAATTCAAGCGCGCCTCGAACGAGCTCAAGAATACCCTCGAAGAGGAAATCCGCCTCGACGAGCAGCGCGCGAGTGTGGAGCCGGCGAAGGCCAAGGAACCGGCCGCGACCACGACCGCAGCCACCAGCCCCACGAACGTCGAAGAACCCGTCGCGCGGGACCACAGCGCGTAATCAAAGCTCTCGTAATGGCGCTCGTTCCTTTCCCGAGTAGCAAGCCGGCGTACCCGATTCCTCCGGACGACGATGACGACATCACCGAAGGAAAGATGTCGTTTCTGGAGCATCTCGACGAGCTCCGGAAACGCATCGTCAATTCTCTGATCGCAGTTGGCGTCGGCATACTCGTGTCGTTCACGTTCATCCAGAGGATTTACACCTTTCTGATGGCGCCCACGATGAGGGTGCTGCCGCCGGGAAGCAAACTGATCTACACCGAGCCCGGCGAGGCCTTCTCGCTCTACATCCAGCTGTCGCTGATCATTGGGACGCTTCTGGCGTCGCCGTTCATCATGTATCAGGTGTGGCTGTTCATCGCGCCCGGTCTGTACTCGAACGAAAAGAAGCTGGCGATCCCATTCGTTGCGTTGTCCACGCTGGGGCTCCTCGGCGGCGCACTCTTCAACCACTTCATCATGTTTCCGTGGATGATGAGGTTTTTCGCGGGCTTCAACACGCAGGATCTGATGTTCATGCCGAAGCTCGACGCGGTTTTTTCACTGTACTCGAAATTTCTGATCGCGATGGCGGCCGTGTTCCAGATGCCGACGTTCGTGTACTTCCTCGCGAAGATGAAGCTCATTACGGCGCGCTTCCTGATCTCGCAGTTCAAGTACGCCGTGTTGATCATCTTCATCATCTCGGCTGTCATCACGCCCACGGGCGACCCCGTCACCCAGACGGTGTTTGCGGCGCCCATGGTCGGCCTCTACATGATCGGCATCGTCATCGCCTGGATTGTCGGCCCGAAGCGGCTGAAGCGCGGCGAAGACTCCATCGCGTAATTGCGCAAGAATTTCGCGTAAATCGTTGACTTTGGGTGTGTACGGTACTATTCTTGTTGAGCTACCGTACGGAGTACCCTCATGACGACTATGCTTCGCTGTACGGGCCTTGCAGTCGCCTGCCTGCTGTGGGCCGCGGGGGCAGGTGCGCAGAGTTCGACTCAGCCATCGACACAACCACCTCCTCCCGCGCAGCCGCAGAGCGACCTCCGACCGGCCACGACCACGTTCTTCGGCGACACTGGGTTGTGGTTTGTACCGACCGGCGAGGTGTTGCCGGCCGGAAAGGTGTCGGGTAGCGTCTACCGGCGCGGCACGAACTGGATCCAGGGTTACAGCAACGTCGCCGACTTCGCGGGCACGGTCGGGTTCGGCATCAAGGATCGCGCGGAAGTCTTCGGGTCGTTCCTGTTCGACACGCGGATCGACCGGGACGTGCGGCCCATCTTCACGACCGACACCACGTTCGGCAGCTTCATCGACCGCTATCCCAAGGTCAACCAGCCGTGGACGTCGGATCACGTGGGCGACTTGTACGTCGGCGCCAAGGTGAATCTGTGGTCCGAATATAAGCAGAACCCGGTGGCGCTGGCGGTGCGCGGCCTGTTGAAGCTGCCGACCGGCGACTCGGACGTGGGCAACGGGACGGGTAAGACCGATTTCGCGGTTGATTTCATCGCCAGCAAGGAAGCAGCGCAGAAGGTCGAGGTGTCGGGGTACGTGGGCTACGAGTGGCGGGGGGCGCCCGATAACTTCGACATTCCCAGCGGCGCGTTCCGGTGGGGCGGCGGCCTGGGCTTCCCCTCGCGATACTGGTTGCGCGTCACGGGCGAGGTGAACGGGTTCGTGCCGTCCGACGACGTGGCGACGACGACGAAGGCGCTGGTGGGGACCGACAACAGCCTGTCGCCGTTCAGTGCCTCGACGGAAAACATCACGCGGTGGACGCTGGCGCTGACCGCGCAAACCAAGAAGGGGTTGTTCTTCGGCGGGGGCGTCAGTTGGAACACGCCGACGCAGTCGCGCAACGTGGCGTTTTCGGAAGGCCGCGAGGACGCCTCGGGCGACTACTACGATTTGCAGGTCCGCATCGGGTATCACCCGGGGGTGCGGGTGTATACGCCGCCCCCGCCGCCGCCTCCGCCGCCGCCGCCTCCGCCGCCGCCCGCGGCGCCGGTGCACAACCTGACGGTCCAGGCCGCGTGCAATCCGAACACGGTCGAAGTGGGGCGGCCGTGCACGGCGACGGCCACCGCTCAGGATTCGATCAACTGCACGGTCACCTATCGCTGGACCGCGCCGACGGGGGTCTTCGCGCAGCCGGCGGAACGGCAGACCGTGTGGACGGCCCCGCAGCAACCGGGCACGGTGCCGCTGACGGTGACGGTGACGTGTCCGAGCGACAACAAGACGGCGACCGACACGGTCAACGTCCAGGTGACGGCGCCGCCGGCGCGCACCTACACGTTCGAGGACGTGTATTTCGACTTCGACCGCTACTCGCTGCGGCCGGAAGCGACGCGGGTGCTCGACGAAGCGGTGACGGCGCTGCGCGGCGATGCGACGCTGCGGGTGGAAATCGAAGGGCACACCTGCAACATCGGGACGGCGGAATACAACCTGGCGCTGGGCGACCGGCGCGCGAACGCCGTGAAAGATTACCTGGTCAGCCGCGGCATCGCGGCGGATCGCCTGCGGACGGTCAGCTACGGCGAGGAACGGCCCAAGTACGACAATTCGCGTGAAGAAACCCGCCGCCTGAACCGTCGCGCGGCCATGGT
>JBKPDW010000247.1:0-6228 GCA_046728115.1 Acidobacteriota bacterium
GACGTGTACCCGGGCAATCTATGGACGGGCACCACCACCTCGCCGAGTGCCGCGACGCTTCGCGACCGCGCGAACTTCGTGGACCTGACCAGTCCCTTTGCCAAGATCCGCTGGGTGGTCCGGACCTCGGGCTTCCACGAGGCGCGGCCGGTGCTGAAGCTGGCCGACGGAACCTGGCTGGTCGGCGATCACGCCTCGGGACCGCAGGGCGACTTCAACGCACTCGACGTTTCGATTCCGGACGTCCGCTGGCTGAAGCTCGACATCGTCCGGGTGGTGCCCATCGGCACGTGGGTGGAGCACCCCGACTTGAGTCGCGTGGACGAAGTGGGCTTCGCTGATCTGATGCCCGGCAGCGGGCACGGGCCGGGCGGCTACATCAACGTCGGCCGCATCGAGGTGTACGGCAAACCCGTCAAGCGCTAGCCAAGGCTTGTGATCGGGCGGCCGAAATTCAAATTCCAGGCTTATCGATGGAACAAGACAATTCGAGCGGACAGATCAGTCGTCGAGACTTTGTGCGGGTCACCGCAAGCGCTGCGGGTGGTGCCGTGTTGGGTGCCGGCTCGCACGTGATATCCACCTACGCTGCTGCCGCTCCAGACGAGCTGGCGAAACTGACCATCGTAGAAGCTTCCAAGAAGATCCGGACGCGGGAAATTACCTGCACCGAACTGACTGAAGCCTGTCTGAACCGGTCGAAGGCCTACAACGGCAAGGTCAACGCGTACATCACCATCATGTACGAGGAGGCACTCGCGCAGGCAAGGCAGCTGGACGCCGAGGCGAAGGCTGGCAAGTTCCGGAGTCCATTGCACGGCATCCCCATAGCCTTGAAGGACAATATCGATACTGCAGGAACGCGCACGACTGGCGGCAGCGCGGTATTCGAAGACCGTTTTCCGGACGAAGACGCCGATTGTGTCCGGCGGCTGAAGGAAGCGGGCGCAGTCATAGTGGGCAAAGCGGGACTGCAGGAGTTCGCGATGGGCGCCACGTCCGTCTCGACATATTTCAGACCTGTCAGGAACCCGTGGGCTCTCGACCGCATCACGGGAGGTTCTTCCGGCGGTTCCGCCGCTGCCGTCATCGCTGATATGACGCTCGGTGCGCTCGGCACCGATACGGGTGGCTCGATTCGCATCCCCGCTTCTTATTGCGGACTGGTCGGACTGAAGCCGACGTATGGTCTGGTTTCCATTCGCGGAATCATCCCTCGTACCTACTCGCTCGATCACTGCGGGCCGATGACGAAGACGGTCGAAGACGCGGCCCTGTTGCTCAACGGCATCGTGGGATACGACAAGTACGATGTCGCCAGTGTGGAGCACCCCCGGGAAGATTATGTTGCCGCTCTGAAGCAGCCGGTGAGTGTCATGAGGCTGGGCGTTCCCAGGGCGCCGTTCTTCGATTTCCTGAACGACCAAATTGCAAAGTCTGTTGAAGACGCCATCGCGGTGCTGGCCAAGCTGACGAAAAGCGTGACCGAGATGCACCTGCCTCCGCCCGGCAAGTACTCGAGATCCTATTTTGACGGAGAGGTTGAAGCGTTCCACTGGGAGTGGTACCAGCGAAAGGCCAGCAGTTACTCGCTCAATCAGCGGCGAACCATCGAAGCCATCCACCGGCGAATGAACGATGTCGGCAGCGAGACCTGTTCGGCGAGGGTTGTCGATTACATCAACGCCCAGTGGGAGTTGCAGCGCCTTCGTAAAATCATCGACGACAGCTTCAAGAATCACGATCTCGTAGTGCTGCCGACCATGCGCGTCATGCCGAGCACAATCAATGAAGCGCTCGAGCGTGAAGAAAACGTCCCTGCTGGAACCGAACCCGCTGAAATTACCAATTGCGCACCCTTCAACACGTTTGGAATTCCAGCCGTGTCAATCCCGTGTGGGTTCTCTACAGATGGTCTTCCCATTGGTCTGATGATTGCCGGACCGCGCTTTTCCGAAAGTCGGGTGCTGGCGCTCGCAAACGCGTACGAAAAGGCCACAGAGTGGCCCACCAGGCGGCCAAAGCTCAGTCTCGACATGGTGGTTCCTCCGATTAAACGAAAAGACGGATCCGGAGGAGCGTGATCGCGCGCGCCGGAGTTCTGCAGTTCCGGGTCGCGACCGAGCGAGGTGACCATGAACACGACGACGCCGGCTGTGTTGCGCCTGACACGATGGATCTTGGGAGCCGCAGTGGCGGCGCTGGCGACAAACGTGGCCGCGCAGCAGTCAACGGAACTGCTCATTCGCAATGGTCTCATCGTCACAGAGGTGGGGCGCACTGACGGAGACCTCCGCATTCGAAACGGCACGATCGCGGAAATCGGTCGAAACCTGACGGCCGGCGCCGGTGCGCGCGTGATCGAGGCCACCGGCCTGCTGGTGCTTCCGGGAGGCGTCGATCCGCACGTTCACCTCACACCCACTCGGACGACGACCACGCTGAAGGGCGCCGACGACTACACGTCCGGCTCCCGGGCCGCGCTTGCCGGAGGCAAGACCACAATCAGCAACTTCATCAATCAGACTGCCGGTACCGACTTGCGGACCACGCTTGCGGAAGCGACCGATCTCGTCAGGAGACAAGCGATCGCCGATGTGATCCTTCACGTCACGGCCACTGATCCGAATGCGTTGACGCCCGTAGATGTCGCGATGCTGGCTGACCACAGCTTCACCTTGAAGATCTTTATGGTCCGTCCTGCCTTCGACCAGAACGCGGCCGCCTACGTAAAGCTGATTCGCGCGGCCGGCACAGCCGGCGTGCTCACCATGCTGCACTGCGAAGATGCCAGCATCGTGACGACGACGCAGGAGCGCATGATGGCGGAAGGACGTGGCTCGCTCAATGGTCAGAACTTTGGCGAGAGCCGGCCAATCGTGGCGGAGGAAACAGCGACCGCGCGCGCTGTGGGCATCGCCGAAGCGACGGGCGCGCCGATTTATATCGTCCATATTTCGTCCGAGCGGGCGATGCGTGCCGCCGAGGCGGGTCAGGTGCGGGGCCTGCCCGTCTTCACGGAAGTGCGGTTTCTGTACCTCCACCTGACACGGGAACGGTTTGACGAGCCTGACGGCGCGATATACACGGGCGACCCGCCTTTGCGTGAGAAGAGCGATGCTGACTACCTGTGGAACGCCCTTGCGCGAGGAACCGTAAATGTCGTCGACACCGATCATGTCGGGTATACGCGGGAGGAGAAGCTCGATCCATCGCTCGACATCGTCAACCATCGGCCTGCCGGGAACTATCTGCAGGTCCAACTGCCGTTGTTGTACTCCGAGGGCGTCCGGAAGGGACGTCTTACGCTCGAGCGGATGGTGGCGCTCTCGTCGGCGAACCCGGCGAAGCTCTTTGGCGTTTATCCGCGGAAGGGGACGATTGCGGTCGGGTCTGACGCCGACGTCGTGATCTGGGATCCCAATCTCAAGCGAACCATTCGTGACGAAGATCAATTGGCCAATGCGAAGTTCTCGATTTTTTCAGGGTGGGAAGTCACCGGCTGGCCTGTCGTCACCATTCGGCGCGGTGAAGTCGTGTACGAGAACGGCAGGATTCTGGCGGCTGCGGGGACCGGGCAACTGGCGCCGCGGCACCGCTGGCAGAAGCCATGACTTTGAGAGCAACACGATCACGAGCCGCGCGATCGAGGCAATTAGGCCGGTTCCAGCTCGATCGATTCGCGAGATCGAGATGCACGATGAGCGCGGACCGCGACGCGCCGCTCGTCGGCTGCAGCGCGTGTTGGACGAACTGCATTGAGTCTCGGTGCCCCACGCAATCACCGGTGCCCGATCTGGTACTCGATTTCTTTGCACACCGCGACCTCAGTCCGTTGCCAAACAACCTGACCTGATCGGCCGCGAAGAAGAACAGGCACCAGTCCTCAGGAGCGCGTCATCTTGATCGGCCCCGATGGCCCGAACCCAAACACCTCGTCCAGATCGATGATGAGCGCCACGCCCTTCTTCTCCGGATCGCGATCGCGCTCTCCCTTCGGCGAGTTCGCATAAACGACGTCGTTGGCGCTCGGGTCGAGTCGCGCGCGTCCCTTGAACGTGAGCAATCGACGCGGTTCTGCGCTCCTGTATAGGAGCGTTATTCGGGGATGACTGCGGATCGCCTTGGGCAGGCCCGCCTCAGGATTGCGCACCCAGACCGCCAGTTGATCCTTGCCGAGCACCTGGGTGCTTCCCCGATACGACAGATGCGGCGTGCCGTCGTCTCCGACATAGCCGAGGACGATGGGATTGCGCGAGTCGAATGCACCGTTCACGGCCTGCCTGATCTCCTCGTCGAGTTCAATCATCGCGACTCCTGGCCTTCGGACGAAGCCCGGTTCGGCCTCCGACGCTGGCTCAAGATTACAATGGCCAGCGCGTCGTGGACCAAGCCGGCCGACGTTCGACGATTTCGCGCGGAGGTTTCGATGACGAGTCCGTACAGCGGTCGGGAGTTCCTCGACAGTCTCGACGATGGACGTGAGGTGTGGATTTACGGCGAGCGGGTGAAGCACATCGCGGAGCATCCGGCATTTCGCAACTGCGCCAGGATGCTCGCTCGCCTGTACGACGAACTGCATGCGGACCGCGTGAGCGGGAGCAACGTCATCGCTACCGACACCGAATGGGGTAACGGATTCACCCATCGGTACTTCCGCGCTCCCACCACTGCGGCCGAGCAGATGGCCGCACGAGGCGCCATCGCCGCGTGGGCCCGAATCACCTATGGCTGGCTCGGCCGCTCGCCCGACTACAAGGCGGCCTTTCTGGCGACGTTGGGGGCCAACGCCGAGTTCTATGCGCCGTACGAAGGGAACGCGCGTCGCTGGTATCGGTATGCGCAGGAGCGCGTGCCATTCGTCAATCACGCCATCATCCATCCGCCGCTCGATCGACATCTGCCGCCGGGCGCCTCCGGCAGCGCGGCCGACGCGTGCGTTCACGTTACCAAGGAAAGCGATGCAGGCATTCACGTCTCGGGGGCCAAGGTCGTCGCGACGGGATCGGCGCTGACCCATTTCACGTTCGTCGCGCACCACGGGCTCATTCCAGTCGAAGACCCGGCGTACGCGGCGGTATTCATCGTGCCGACCAACGCCGCTGGCGTGAAGCTGATCTGCCGTGTGTCGAACGAGTACCGGGCGGCGGAGACCGGTTCGCCGTTCGACTACCCGCTGTCGATCCGGTTCGACGAGAACGACGCCATTTTCGTGCTCGACGACGTGTTCATTCCCTGGGAGAACGTCTTCGTTTACCGCGACGTCGAGAAGGCGAACAACTTCTTCCCGAGAACCGGATTTCATCCGCGCGCGATGTTCCACGGATGCACGCGGCTCGCCGTGAAGCTCGATTTCATCACCGGTCTGCTGATCAGGGCGACCGAGATGACGGGCGCGCGCGCTTTTCGAGGCGTGGAGGCGAACATCGGGGAGGTGATCGCGCTCCGCAACATGATGTGGGCGTTGTCCGACGCGATGGCAACCAACGCCATGCCCTGGACCGGCGGCGCGGTGCTGCCGGGCATCGAGCCCGCACTCGCCTATCAGGTGCTGGCTCCGGAGGCGTACGTGCAGATTCGCACGATTATCGAAAAGACGGTCGCCAGCGGACTCATCTATCTGAACTCCCATGTGAACGACTTCAAGACACCCGAACTTCGTCCGTATCTCGACCGGTATTTGCGCGGGTCAGGCGGCGTGAACGCCGTCGAGCGGGTGAAGTTGATGAAGCTCCTGTGGGATGCCGTGGGTACCGAGTTCGGCGCTCGGCACGAGCTGTACGAGATCAATTACAGCGGAAGCCACGAGGAGATCCGCCGCTATGCCCTGTTCGGGGCGCTGGCGTCCGGCGCCTACGATCGGTGCAAGGCATTCGTTGACGCATGCCTTTCCGAGTACGACTTGAACGGGTGGAAAGCACCGGATCTAGTGCCGTAGCATCCTGCCGTGCACGCCCAGGCAGAGCGAACTCCTCTGATCGACCCTAAGATTGCGCGCACGAGTGCACGAGGACTTGTGCGCGCTGCTCGGGCCGCCAACGGCCGCAAGAATCGGGACGATGCTAGAATCGACTCGTGCCGAGAAAGACCAACGGCAAGCCGGGTGACCTGCAGCAGGCAATGGCGCTGCTGATTCAGAACCAGGCTTCGTTCTTGTCGACATTCCTTGCCCACACCGCGAGAGCTGATGAGCGTTTCGCACGCATCGAAAACGATTTGGACCAGATC
>JBKPDW010000248.1:0-17021 GCA_046728115.1 Acidobacteriota bacterium
GCACCCTCTCGCCTGATCGGTGACATTCTGATCGTTGACGTAGTGGTTTTCAGCGTTCGTGGCATCCGTCGTATCCTGGCCGGCCTGCTCGCGGTGGCCATAATTCGGCGATGCCCAATTTGTGTTGCCGTCCTCCTGAAACGTCGCCGGCAGCCGCCCACCCGGAATGAATGGAAACAAGCCGGCAAGATCCTGGGTCTGTGTTCCGCGGCTTCCAACCGCCGTGCCCTCGATTAACTGGCGGTATTGGTACTTGCTGCAACCGCAGCGGTCGGAGAATTCCGCTTCGACCTGGTGGTGTCCGACGAGCCGGAGCGTGCTGCCGCCGCCCGGCGCCGCGACGATGCTCTGCTGCACGGGCGACACCGTGACCCCGAACGCCGCCAGGCAGCGTTCCGCCGTGGTGGGCGCGCCCTCCAGTTGCTGTTCTCGCTGCAGAAAGCGGAATGTTTCGTGATCCACCTTGCCGTTCTTGGTGAGCCCGAATTCCTCTTGCAGCCGCGCCACCAGCCGAATCGTCGCAGCGTCCCACGTACCGGTGGGTCGCGTGCCCACGAGATCCTGAATGCGCTTAGTGTTGGCTTCGTCGTACCGGGCGGAGTTGAATTCGATCGCCGCGCGAATCCCATCGTCGGTCAGATCGGGTTGCGCGTGTGGCCTTTCGCGGGGACGCGGGGTCGCAAGATCGCGATCGATCCGGCCAGCCGCATGCGGCAGTGCCTGCACGCGGACGATCCCTCCGTCGACCACGGCCGCCGCGGCGCGGGACGCCTCGCGCTCGTGTTGATCGCCAGGGGCGCTCAACGACGCCGCCTGCGACAACCCGTTGCCACCCTGCTGAACGACATGCGCGAGCTCGTGCGCGAGCAGCCGCCGCCCGTCTATCGTCCCCGGCCTGTAGCGCTCGGGGACGAACACCACATGCCGGCCGGCGGTGTAGGCGGCCGCGTCGATCGCCTCTGCCGCTTCGCCGGCGCGCCGATCGGTGTGCACGCGCACCTGACTAAAATCGTGACCGAACCGCGACTCCATCAGCGCGCGGGTCGCTGAATCGAGCGGGTCTCCAGGCGTCCGCACCGCCTCCTGCACGCTCGGGGGCACACGAACGGGCTCCGCACTGCGACATCTGGCGCAGGGTTCGGCGTGGCTGTGAGAACCGCAAGCACACCGGTGTCGAAACACACGTGCGCTGACGGGGGCTGAAGACGACGCCGGACGTAACAGAGTCGCTCGCTGATGGTCGCTCATGGAGAACGCAGAGTGCAACTATAGCGCCGGTGGCCCGCACTACTCAATTGCATTTGCACTCGAGTTGCTGGCGTGTGGGTGCGATCGCACCCAGGCGCGTGCCGCTTCGCACGGGTCGTGGCCGCGTTGCGGGACGCGTATTGCAGTCCTGCGCACGTGCACCATAGCTGCGAATCGCTGGCGAGCAGCTTCTTGATCAAATCAGTGCTGACCGCCGACAAGACCACGTTGCGCTCGTTGGCCCGCGTTGCGCTTCCGCTCTTCAGATTACACCGCCGATCGGTGGTTTCTTTTTCGGATCGGCTGGCCGGCGGAGCTTGCACGGCATGGAACCTCTTCCACTGGTCTCTCACGTCGGACCAGGGCCCATTGGCGACCTCGGGGTCGTATTCAGGACTCAGCGGATCGTAGACATTAGGCACGCCGTCACGCCATTTGGCGAATGCCGCGCTGGATCGGTCAGTCGGCGGCCTCAATGCCGGTGGAGCGTCCCTCATGATCCTTTCGAGCAACTTGTTGTGCGTGCCCTCGAACTCTGGCCAGTACCTTTGCCGCTCCTCGAGAGACATCGCCCGCCACTTCGACAGCGCAGTTTCGGCTGCGTCAGCGAGCTGCTTTGGCGGCAATGGCGGAAGCCCGGGCGTTTTCGCATGCGCTCTCATTTCTCCCAGAAGCCCCCTGCCTGGCCGGCCTCGGCTGGGGCCGACCTGTCGAACCGATCCCGAGTAGGCAAGGAACTCTCTCACCGGGGAATCAGCTGGCGCCTCGCTGAGTCGGCGGTGGTCGCCGATCAGGTTCTGGGCTACGTGCTCGAGCTCGTGGGCGACGACATGCACCAGCGCCTCGAAGCCCCGGTTGAAGGACCGTGGACCGAACTCGATCTGGCTCAGTCGGGCGGCGTCGCCGAGGCTGGTCGTCACGGCGTCGAACTTCGTCAGGCCGGGCTCGAAATGCATCTCGGCGAGGCCCTTCGTCGAGAAGCTGTAGGCACGGATGACTTCTCGGACAGCCTGCATCCCGATTCTGTTCTTCTCGCTGCCGGTGGCAGCCTCGAATGCCTTGAGGAGCGCTTCGATGTTGGGACGAACGGCATCTCCGATGGGCTGTCCGGCTACGGCGCCTTGCACCCCCTGCGCTTGCGGCTGCCGCGCGATGCCGATCGCGGCGGCACCGGTGATTGCAACCGATGTCCCGCGCGTGACTTCGTCAGCGGCGCTCTGAGCCGCCGCTTCGAGGTTCGGGTTGCCCGCCGCCGGCCGCCGCGCCTCTGCTGAACGACGTGGGCCAGCTGTCACTGAGGGGAGAGCGGGTCCGAGAACGGACGTTCCGTAAACGCCGAAACCCCTCTAATATCTCCTTAATATCTCCTAAGCAGAAGAGGACGCCATCGCCTTCGTCAGGGATCGCACGTTACTCGGCTCGAGGGCGTACTATCGCCTCCATTGCGGCATCGACTAGAGTTCGCCTAACAGGACTCCCTCGCTTGCGGCCTGAACGCTCTCTCCCGACTCATCGTCCAAATTACGCGAGGGGTTCTTCATGCGCCAGATGGTGCACGCTTGAACAGATTCTCAGCGATCGCATCTTGCAAGGCTCAGCCTCGCGGCGCGGTGTGCACGAGGCGGGTGACAGGACGTCGACCTGACGAGCGCCTGGTGGACTCTCCCGCAGGACTGTCCAACATGCCGATCCGCACCGAGGGCCGGTCAGGCCGAAGGTAGCGGGAGATCCTGAAGCGGCGTGCGAACGCAGAGAACCGTCACGGATCGCCGTTCCACCTGCGTACCGATCCTGCAAGAAGGTGCGCATGGGCGTACTCTCCCTTCTTTCGCCGGCCCATCACCGGTCTCCGTGTCGGAACCATCCTCGATTAGAACGTTCAATGGGAGAATGTCAAGTGTGACGAAGACGTGCGCGGCGCCTAAATGATGTGCAGTCTGTTCGTCGGCTCACTCGAAACTGGTGCATGCGAAGCCGGGCGAACGACGCAGCGTACCTGTATGGGCGGCGCACTATGCTGAGGTCCGCTCGATCTCCACGAACGTTTGTACGATCGCGCTCCGAGCCGAATGGCCGACATTCCAATCACATCGCCGAAGGATCCGCACCCCTCGAGACCCCAAGCATACCCTGCAAGCTGCTGGGCGTCGCCGGGCATCGAGCGAACGCACACGACACCGGACGCGACGGGGGCGGCGAGCTGTCTCTGCAGCGGCCCTGGTTCTGGATCGTTAAGTGCGAGCCAGAATCGCTCCGCGCCGATGATCGAATGGAAAGCAAGCCACTCCAGAATGTGGTGCAGCTCGTCACGCACCATCGCACATACGCCAAATCGCATGAATCCGCTCTCCGGTGTTGCGGCCTTCAGCCGTTGTCATTACTTGATCGGTCCATAGCGGTGGCCTCGACAGACTCGATTGTCCATCGACTTGGAGAACCTGTTCCTGAGCTCCACTCGACCCGTTCCTCACCCCGCCAAAACTGCGAAGGCGCTCTCAAGCATTCCGCCATCTGAGGTCGCCGGTAATACCTGTTCTGTATCCCATCTGCCAGTGTTCTCATCTCTTTCCCACCGAGAGTCGTACATCCCTTCTGATTGTTCTGGAAAAGAGAGCCTCTTGCCGATCAACCGCCGGAGGATCACCGACAACGGTGCGTCGTATGTGTTGGCCGACTGGGAGTGGTTCTTCTCAGTCGATGATCCGGAAGAGCGGTTCGCCAATCGCCAACGGGTTCGCGCCGGCATCGGATATCGCCGCAGCTTCGTGTGGCGTTTCGAGGCAATGAACCGGTCTCGCCGAGAATCAGCACTGGGCTCGCCGTGCGGGCGACGACCGGAATCTCTGCGACCGTCGATACGAAGGCGGGCTCACGACCGATCAGCAGGCGAGGGCGACGTGCTCGGTGACGCGACTCGCCACCGCGTCTGTTTGTTCGGTTGGGATCGTCACGACAGGATGGCCTCGGGTTTCGTAGCGGTACTAACACATGAGGCGAGCGGTCGTGAAGTCCTCTGCGCAGCCACTAGGACTTTTTGATGTCGAGTTGGCCGAGTCCGCAATCTTTGGATTTAACTGCTGACGTAGTCGGTCAAAGTCGCGCACAGGACCGCATGGAACTGAAGAGAACTCATAGCGTCAGTTCGTGGCGCACCAACCGGGACGTTCCGCGCCCGTTGCGCTGTGCGACATGAGCCGCAACGCTGCGCGGCCACGCGTGCGAGCGCGGAGCGATCCCCTTGGAACAGCCAATGTGTGGATTCAGACGCGGACCGGGCTAAAAATCGAACCGATCGATATTGTCTTTGTTGAAGAGCAGCGGCGGTCCGAGAATGATCTGCGAATCGCGAATGCTGATCCGTCCGAGGCGGCCCGCCTCGAATTCGCGTGTTGCTGGCATGAGTTTCCCGGCAGCGTCGAGCGCGCCGGCATACACCGTCAGATAGCCGAGATCGCGGGTGTTCCACAGGACGACTGTCTGGACCACACCGCTGTGGACGTACGGCTTGTTGATGTTCGGCAGCGACAAACCGATGACCCGAACATCGGCCCGCGCTGCCTGACGTACCGCCTCCGCCGATCCTGGAACCGCCGGCGCGGAGATGGCCATGATCAGCTTCACCGACGGATACACCTTCAAGATCGTCTGCGTCTCCGCAAACGCCTTGTCGCGGTCATCGTCGCTCGGCCGAATCGTCGCGAGCTTCAGCTTCGGGTGCTTCTCGCTGACGCGTTGTTTGATGAACGCGATCCACTCGTTCTGGTTCGCCGCCGTCAGCGCGCCGGTGATGATCGCAAAATCGCCGGCCTCGCCGAGCAGCCGAGAGGCTTCGTCGGTGAGCGCGGTCGCAATGCCCTCGGCCGTCGCCTGATTGACGAAGAATTCGCGAGCGTCCGACTCGGCGTCGGCGTCCCACGTCAACACGCGAATGCCACGTTGGCGGGCCTTTCGCAGCACGGTCGAGATCGCCGCGCGATTCTCGACGGCCGCGGCAATGACGTCGACGCCGCGCGTGATCCAGTTCTCCACCAGCTCGTTCTGCTTCGCGGCGTCCAGGCTCGTCGGACCATCCCAGATCAAATCGACGCCGAGCTCCCGCGCAGCCTCTTCCGCGCCCGCACGGCAGCTGACGAAGTACGGATCCCCTTTTGCCTTCGGCATCACGGCGATCACCGTCCGGTGCGCTCGGTTCGAGGCCGCGCCGCCGCCGTCAGGACTCCGAACCGTCGATTCGAGTGAGCGCACCAGCCACACATTCGTGCCCGCGACGATGAGGGCGCCGGCAATGAAGGTGGCGCACAGCACAGCAACTTGAGAGTTCCTCACGATCGTGCCTTCCTCTGCAATCGCCCCGATGGATGCTCGGACCCGGCGCCGCGATCGATCGAGTGCGATGGTGACGACGAGCAGCGTGCCGACCAAGACGCCGGTCAGTTCGGACGGCAGCGCCGCGAGGTGCAGTCCGTTCTGGAGCATGGCGATCGCCAGCAGGCCGCCGAGCGTGCCCCAGATGTTGCCGCGGCCGCCGAACACCGACGTGCCGCCGAGGACGACAGCCGCGATTGCGTCGAGCTCGTAACCTGTCCCTGCATCGGCGCGCGCCTGGCCGAGATGCGCAACGTACACGATCGCCGCGACGCTCGCCACCACGCCCGCAAGCAGGTACGCCAGCGCGACCCGGCGCGCGACGGGAATGCCGGCGTAACGCGCGCCGGCAGCCGCGAATCCGATCGCGTACCACGATCGCCCGACGACCGACCGATGAAGCAGCACGGCGTACGCGGCGACGATTGCGAGAAACAGCGGCAGCTGCGTCGGGACGGTGCCCCACAGATAGCCCTGGCCGAACCGCAACACGCTCGGCGGGAACCCCGAGTAGTTGACAGCACCCCGGGTGATGCCCTCTGCCAGCCCGCGAAACAGCGACAGCGATCCCAGCGTGACGATGAGCGGCGGCACCCGCATCGACGAGATGAGAGCCGCGTTCAGCGTGCCGCCTGCGCAGCCCGCGAACAACGCCGCCGCCGCCGCGGCGCCGATCGGCAGATTCCAGTCGCGATACGCCGCGCCGAACACGACTGCCGCGAGCCCCACCATCGCGCCGACCGACAAATCGATCCCGCCCGTGACGAGAATCGGCGTCAATGCGACCGCCAGCAGTCCGACCTCGACGCTCAGCCGGATGACCTCGAACACATTGGCCAGCGTCAGGAAATTCGGGGCGACCATCGCGAACACCGCCGCCTCGCAAGCCAGAGCCGCGACGAGAATCCATCTGGTTCCCTGCATCCGCACGCCTACTGCTTCGTCACTATTCATCCTTTGCGGTGTTGGCGATCTCCATGAGGGCCGCACGAATCCGTCGTGGATGCTCCACTAGACACCCGTGAAAGCCGTGCGCAATGGGCGCCGGCGTCGAAGCGCGGGCGCGGCGTCGAGCGCCACCGCCATCAGAATGATGACGCCCTGCAGCGCGCGCTCCCACTGGGCGCTGACGCCGAGAAAGGTCAGCGCGGGGCCGATCGCCCCCAGCAGCATCACGCCGAGCACGGTGCCCGTGAACGTCCCGCGGCCGCCTGTCATCGACGCGCCGCCGACGACGACCGCCGCGACGACTTTCATCTCGAGCCCAAGGCCGCTATTGCTGGGAATCTGGTTGAAGCGCACCGAGTTCAGCACCGCGCCGAGGCCGGTCAGCGCCCCGCCGAGGGTAAACACCATCAGTTTGACGAATGCCGTGTCGATGCCCGCCAGGCGCGCACCTTCCACGTTCGAACCAGTGGCGTACACCGCCCGGCCGGCGGCAACGTACCGCATCGTCCACGCAGTACCGATCATCAGCAGGGCAATTGCTGCACCACTGAGCAGCGGAAAGGCTTGCTGCGACACGCCAAGCCACTGGAATGTCGGCGGCAAATCCGCGATCCATGCGCCCTGCGTCGCCCAGCGCAATCCGTCCCGAACCGCGACCATTGCCGCGAGCGTGATGACAATCGACGGAATGTGCCCGTACGCCACGAGCGCGCCGTTCAGCGCACCGATCGCCGCGCCGGCGCCACATGCGGCGAGTACGGCTGCGACGAGCGGGAGGCCGCTCTTCGCGGCTGCACCAGCGATGACGCTGCACAACGCGAACGCGGAGCCGACCGAGATATCGATCTCGCCGGCGAGAATCACCAGCGTCGTACCGGTCGCGACCACGAGGACCGGCATGTTGACGAGGAACAGATCGCGCAGGTTCTCGGCCGAAAAGTAGCCTGGCGCGGCGACGGCCAGGACCATCGCGAGCACACCGAGCGCGATGGCGACGGACCGCTCACGCCGCATGGCCGAGCGCCAGCGCCATGACGGTTTCCGCTGTGGCTTCCGCGCGGTCGACGATTCCCGCGAGCGTGCCGCGGCGCATCACGGCTATGCGATCGGCCATCGCCAGCAGCTCGGGCAGCTCGGAGGAAATCAACACAATCGCCACGCCGCGTTCGGCGAGCCGCTCCATGATCTCGTGGATTTCGGCTTTCGCGCCGATGTCGACGCCGTGCGTCGGCTCGTCGAGGATGAGAACCTCCGGATCGATCGAAAGCCACCGCGCCAGCGCCACCTTCTGCTGATTGCCGCCCGACAAGCTGTCGACAGACGTTTGAACCGACGGCGTCTTGATCCGCAGCTGCTCGACCAACCGAGCAGCCGCGGCGCGCTCGGCGTCGCGATCGATCAAGCCCCTTGACGAGACGGCTCCAAGATTGCTCAACGTCGTGTTGGCCGCGACCGACATCGCCGGAATCGTGCCGTGATGCTGCCGATCTTCGGGGACGTACGCGATGCCGAGTCGAATCGCGTCCGCCGGCGACCGGATCGCCGCGACAGCGCCATTGACGACGATCTGGCCAGCGTCGCACGGGGTGAGTCCGAAGATCGTCTCCGCGAGTTCCGTGCGGCCCGATCCGACCAGGCCGGCCATGCCGAGGATCTCGCCGCGGCGCACCGCCAGGGAAACGTGACGGACGGAGCCCGCCGCGTTCGAGACGCTGCAAAGCTCGAGCGCGACGCTGCCAAGCGGCACGGATCGCTTCGGATAGACCACGCCAAGTTCGCGCCCGACCATCGCGCGCACGAGCTCGCCCGCATGTGTCTCTTCGCATCTGCGCGTCAGGATCGACTCGCCGTCGCGCAGCACGGTGATGCGATTGGCAATCGCGAAAATCTCGTCGAGCTTGTGCGAGATGTAGATGATGCCAGCGCCGCCGGCGCGGAGGCGCCTCATCACCTCGAGCAGATGGTCGACCTCGCGTTCGGTGAGCGAGGCGGTCGGCTCGTCCATGATGACGATGCGCGCGTTCGCGCCGATGGCTTTTGCAATCTCGACGAGCTGCCGTTCGGGCATGCTCAAGGTCTCGACGTCACGGTCTGGATCGATCGCTGCGCCGATCTGGTCGAGGAGCCGGACGGCGGTGCGGCGCCGCTCCTTCCAGTCGAGGCGGCGCAAGGCTCGACCGCCTTCCAGCGGTAA
The DNA here is from genome assembly GCA_046728115.1 of Acidobacteriota bacterium. Lineage (GTDB taxonomy): Bacteria > Acidobacteriota > Vicinamibacteria > Vicinamibacterales > CAVVIG01 > CAVSWN01. Next base: position 8,756 of record JBKPDW010000248.1, read on the forward strand.
CGCGATGTTTTCCGTCACCGTCAGGCCTGGAAACAACAATGGATGCTGGTAGATCGCGGCGATGCCGAGCGTGCGGGCCACCGACGGATCCATGTGTTGAATCGATCGACCGTCGACGGTCAGCGTGCCCGAATCCGCGGTTTCGGCACCGGTGACGATTTTGATCAGCGTCGATTTGCCGGCGCCATTCTCGCCAACCAGTGCGTGAACTTCGCCGGCGCGCAGCTCGAACGATACGCCGCGCAGCGCTTTGACGCCCGCAAACGCTTTTGAGATGGAAATCGCTTCGAGCAGCGCCGGCACTCGACCGGGATGATAGCCGACGGCAGGCCCATTCGCTGCCGCCGGCACTCGATCCGCTACCAGGTGACGCGGAAACCGAACTGGGTGTTCCGGCCGTCAGCGGCCGTGGCGATGACGCCGGCCGTGACGTTCGAGATGTTCGCGTCGGGCGGAGCGAAGTTCGCGTGGTTCAGGAGGTTGAAGATTTCGGCGCGAGCCTCCAGCCGGGTGCGGCCCATGGGGAATCGCCGCGTAACCGAGAAGTTCACCAATTGCGTGCCCGGCGCGCGAACCGTGTTTCGCCCTGCATTACCCTGCGTTCCGGCCGCCGGTACAGCGTACGCCGTCTTGTCGAACCATCGCGTTGGCGACGAATCGTCGAGACTTCCGTAATTGCCGGGTGTAACCAGGTTCACGCGTTGCGGCACGTAGGATCCGCACTGGCACACACTGGTAGACGACACGGTGAATGGGAAGCCGCTCGCGAAACTCAGGACTCCCTGGACCTGCCAGCCGCCGAAGACGCTGGCCATCGACCCGCCGCCGGCCAGCCACCGCTTGCCGTCTCCTAACGGCAGCTCGTATCCGGCGCTGAACGCGCTGCGGTGACGCTGATCGTAGCGCGCGTACCCGTAGTCGGCGTTCAGATCCCATGCAAACGCGGTGTCGTTCGCCTCGATCTCGCCCGAGCCGTTATCTCTGTTTCGCGCGAGCTGATAGTTGGCGCTGAACCACAAGCCTTCGGAGTACCGTTTTTCCAGACGGAACGAGACGGCCCTGAAATCGGCGTGCCCCGCGTCGGATGAATACAGAATCGCCGACTGGAAGGCCGGATACGGCACGCGGGTCTGGATTGGCGTCGTGCCAGGCACGGCCTGATTGATGTTATATCGCTTGTGTTCGTTCCGGCTTTCGCTGCCCGTGTAGGCGACCTCGAACAGGTAGTTGTTGGCGAAGCTCCGTTGCACGTTCGCGTTCCACTGCACGATGTACGCGGTCCGGTTGGTCGGATCGGTCGAGAACGGCGCCGGGAACTCCGGAATGTTGTTCAGGTCCGGGAAGAGGGTATCGGCGAGGAGCGGGCCCGTCGTCAGGTTCGGCTGGAGCGAGTATTGACCGTAGAACGGCGGTACGAGCCGCGTGAACTGAAGCTCGTTCAGATTCAAGTTGTCGTAGTACACGCCGAAGCCGCTGCGCACGACCGTTCGATCATTGAGGTTGTAGACGACGCCTACGCGCGGACCCCAGTTGTTCAGGTCTTTTTTCACGATCCCCGCGGGAACCGCATCGTTTTGCGGATTGACGAGCGGCACCAGCTTTGCCGGCAGATTCGCGGGAACGACGTGGTACTCGATCTTCCCGCTCACCGGATCGAACACGCCTTCCTGATTGTCGCGCTCGCTCCATGGCGCCAGGTATTCCCATCGCAGGCCGGCCTGCAAGGTGATTCGCGAGGATACCTGCCACACGTCGTCGATGAACGGAGAGATCGTGGGCGACGTGTAGTTCGACTTCGAGTTGCCGAATGCACCTGTGCACGTGGAGCAGTATCCGAGCAGGAAGTCCGCGATCGGATTGCCCGAGAACAGGCCGATGAACGTGAATCCGCCGCGTGGCGGAACCTCAGTCAGGTGTTGGAATTTCCGGTACTGAGCCTGAACACCAAAGCGAACATTGTGAGCGCCGTGTACCCAGCTCGTGGCGTTGGAGACGCTGAAGATGTTCTCGGTGGCGCCCTGCGTGATCCCGCCCTCGCCGTTGCCCGTGAATCCAGAGATGGTGAAGCCGGGACGCCCGTAATCGATCGGGTCGGTTCCGCCCGCCAGGTTCTTGAGACCGATGTCGGCGACCCAGTTCCTCCCATCGAGGCTGACGGGTGAGGTCAGGTGGTAGGCATAGTTATAGCCAAATCGTATCTCGTTGACCAGATGCGACGAGATCACCCATGTCTCCCCGACAGCCAGATTCCGCCCCTTCTGCGGCAGATTCGTGTAGGAAAAAACAGAGGGGTTGAGCTGTCGGCCGTCGTAGTACATGAACCGTTCGAAGAGGTTGTGCTGACCGTTCAGCACTTGATCGGCGCGGACGGTAGCTGTGTCGGCGTCGTCGGTGAAGTCCTTGTTGATGTTGTAATTGTTGGCGCCCGTCGCGTTCGGCGCGGGAATCGTCGGCGCGAGAGTCTTCGCAAACGTCGAGAACCGGCTCGCCGGAATGATGTTGCCTGGAAACGGCAGGCGCGTCAGTGGATCGATGATCGGCGTCGACAGACTCGAGAAATCGCCCGACAGGAAGGTCGGGTTCGGGACGGCGGCGAGGAACGGCAGCCCCTTGGTCGTTCTCAGTCCTTCGTACGAACCGAACACAAACACCTTGTTCTGCCGCAGTGGGCCGCCTGCGGTGCCGCCAAACTGATTGCGCTTCAGCTCCGGCTTGGTGACGGCAAAGTAATTCTTCGCGTCGAAGGTGTCGCTCCTGAAGAATTCGGAGGCGGATCCCGACGGCTTGTTCGTGCCCGACTTGGTCACGATGGACACGATGGCGTGGCCCTGGCCGTACTCGGTGGAAAACGAGTTGCGCAGCACGGTGACTTCTTGAACGGCATCGACCGGCGGGGCGAGCGAGAGATTGTTGAACCGCAGAGATCGTACATACACACCATCCACCGTGTAATTGGTCGAACTGTCGCGACCACCTTCAATCGTCACGTACTCGTTGCGGCTGCTGCCCGCGGCGCCAAATTGCGTCCCCCGATTGAAGGCCTGCGGCGTGACGCCCGCCGAGAGCGCGGCGAGCGTCAGCAGCGTGCGCCCGTTGATGGGCACATCTTCAATCTGCTTTCGCGAGATCGTCTGGCTGACCGCCGCGCTCTCGGTCTGGAGCAGCGGCGATTCGCCGGTGACGGTGATCGTTTCCGCAACGGACGCCAGCCCAAGCGTGATCGTCGGACGCGCGATTTCACCGTTGCGCAGTGTAAACGCCGTCAGTTCGGCGGTCTGGAAGCCCGAAAGCTCGACGCGGATCCGATAGGTCGCCGGCGGGAGACTCGGCACCGAGAATCGACCTTCGGCGTCGGTCGTCGCGACGCGTTGAGCGTTGGTGCCTGCGTTGATCACCGTCACGGTGGCACCGGGCAGCCCGGCCTTGCTGGGGTCGAGTACCTGGCCGACAATCCCGGACGATGCGGATTCCTGCGCCGCTGCGGCAGCGCCGAACGCGAACAGTGCGGCAGCGATTAGGCTGGCCAGCCGTCGGAACATATCGGATCCTCCCTCTCATCACCGCGGAACCTTCCCATAGTCGATGGCACTTTGTAGGTCGCTGTCTCGAGAGGATCAAACCAATTCGGCATCCCTCGCGGCATTTGGCACTGTCAAATGCAGCATCCAAGAGGTCGGATCCCGTAAGTCGAACGCCCGCCGGCAGTAATCCCCCAATATGCTCTACACTTGCGGTTTGCGCCGCGTGATCCGGTATCGATTCGGCGTTGCGTGGTCTGCAACCGGCGCCGAGCCCGGAGGAACCCATGACGAAGGCGATGCCTCGTGATCCCTACCTGGTCAAGTCGGTCGTTCATTCCTCGCGGCTGCTCTCGGCCTTTCGCACATCAGGCGAGGCGCTTCCGCTGCGCGAAATCGCCGCGCGCAGTGGCTTGCCCAAAAGCATGGCGTTCCGCCTGCTCTACACGCTCGAGCGCTGCGGCATGATCGACAAGGTTGGCGAAAACCTGTATCGATCGGCGCTGCGCCCGTTCAAACAAAAGCTCTACCGCATCGGGTACGCGGCACAGGGCACTGATTATCAGTTCTCACAAGAAGTGTCCGACGGCCTCCTGCGCGCCGCCGCGGCGGAAGGCGTCGAGCTGATTTCGGTCGACAACCGCTACAACCCGAAGATCGCCCAGCGCAACGCGGATGTGCTCGTACGCGAAGGCGTCGATCTCGTCATCGAGTTCCAGACCGACGAGCAGATCGCGCCGATGGTTGCGGCGAAGTATCGCGAAGCGAATATACCGTTGATCGCGATCGAGATTCCGCACCCCGGGGCGACGTATTTCGGCGCGAACAACTACGAAGCCGGGTTGATCGGTGGCCGCTATCTCGGTCGATGGGTGAAGCAGCGTTGGAACGGCGAGGTCGACGACATCGTGCTCGTCGAACTGAAGCGCGCCGGCAGCCTGCCCCAGATGCGTTTAACGGGCATGGTCGTCGGCATGAAGGAAGTGTGCCCCCATCTCGAGCACTGCCGTGTCACCTATGTCGACGGCGATGGGGTGCTCGGCGACAGCTTCGAGGCGATGCGCAAGTATCTGAGGACAAGCAGATCGCGGCGGGTTGTCGTCGGCGCAATCAACGATCCCAGCGCGCTCGGCGCGCTCCGAGCCTTCCAGGAAGCCGGACGGACGGAGTCGTGTGCGATCGTCAGCCACAACGCCTCGCCCGAGGGCCGCGCCGAACTGCGTCAGCCCGGGACGCGCCTCGTTGGCTCGGTGGCGTATTTCCCGGAAAAATATGGGGACCAGATCCTCAAACTCGCGCTCGACATCCTCCACCATCGGCCGGTCCCTCCGGCGGTGTTCGTCAAACACCAGATGGTCACGCCGGATAACGTCAATCACATCTATCCAAACGACGAACTGATTGGATTGTCCATGGTCGCGCTGCCCTGATTCGCAAAGTGGTTCGCTTTCGTGAGGGGCGGCAACAATTCAGGCGAGCGGTGACCAGGGCCGGCGAGAGGGTTTGTGGTCGGCGGACGACTCGAATCGACCCGCGACCTTTGATCTACAATCCACTTGCATTGCGCCCGATGAAGCCTGGCGGTCTGCTCCTGACCGTGTTTTTCGCCGCGGCGCTGCCTGCCCTGAGCGAGCGCGTGCGAGTCGAAGGGCAAACGGCGCCTGTTTACCATCCGAGCTCTGACGAGACACGAGCAATCCAAGGAAAGTTGTCTGATCTTTCCGCACGCGTCAAGGCGCTTGGCGCCCCAAAAACCGATCCGGCGTTGCTCGCGGACGTCGATATCTTCCGAAGCGCCGCCGAGTACATCCTCCGGTTCCCCGAGGAATTCGCCAGCGAGGCGTTTGTGGCCGACACGCTCGCGGTGCTCGACACCGGTCTGGCGCGCGCGCACGAGCTCGAGGCCGGCGCGCCGTCGTGGCCGAAGCGCAAAGGCCACATCGTTCGTGGATACGTATCTCGCGTGGACGGCAGCGTTCAGCCGTACGCGCTGACGATTCCCGCCTCGTACGACGGCAGCAGGCCCATGCGCCTCGATATCTGGCAGCACGGTACGAACCGAACGCTCAACGAAATCGCCTTCATCACCCAGCAGCAGGCAGATCGAGAGATCCCCGCGGATCAGGACTACATTCAGCTGGAGCCGCTCAGACGTACCAACGTCTCGTACCGGTGGGCGGGCGAGGCCGATCTGTTCGAATCGCTCGCCTCCGTGCAGCAGCGCTACAACATCGATCCGCATCGGATCGTGCTGCGCGGGTTTTCGATGGGCGGCGCAAGCACCTGGCACCTCGGCCTGCATCATCCTGGCCGTTGGGCGGCGATCGAAGCGGGCGCCGGCTACACCGAGACGCGCCGGTACGGACGGCGCGACACCCTGCCGTCGTACCAGGAGGCGATGCTGCACTACTACGACGCCGTCGATTACGCCCTCAACGCGTTCAACACGCCGACGGTCGGGTACGGCGGCGAAGACGATGCGCAGCTGCAGGCGTCGGTCAACATCCGCGAGCAACTGGCGAAGGAAGGCTTCAGATTCGAGCAGGACGGTCCGTTTCGCTGGGCGACGACCGATCTGCGCGCTCTGTTTCTCGTCGGCCCGAAAACCGGCCATGCCTGGCATCCCGACAGCAAGGCCGAATCGAATCGCTTCATCGCGAACGCGCTGCAATCGGCCGGCGTTCCGCCCGCGCACGTGCGCTTCGTGACGTACACGACGCGGTTCAACACGTCGCATTGGCTCACCGTCGACAGCCTCGAGGAAACCTACACGCGCGCCGAGGTGGACGCCAGGCGCAGCGAAGCCGCCCAGCAGTATGTCGTCTCGACGAAGAACATCGACCGGATCACCTTCGAAAGCGCGGGTGGCACGTTCACGATTGACGGTCAGGCATTGAAGGGCGGCGCGAATCCTTCATTCGAGAAAAACGACGGCAGATGGGCGGCGGCGAATTCGGCTGCCGCCGGCCTGCGAAAAGTGCATGCGCTCCAGGGACCGATCGACGATGCGTTCATGGACGGGTTCCTGTGCGTGCGCCCGACCGGCATCCCGTGGCACACCGTGACCGAGCAGTGGGGCACCAAGACCCTCGACGTGTTCCGCCACGATTTTGCGAAATGGCTGCGCGGCGACGTGCGTGTGAAAGACGATCGCGCGATCTCCGCGAGCGATATCGCCGAGTACAACCTGATCCTGTTCGGCGATCCGCGCAGTAACAGCGTCATCGGACACATCATCGGCAGGCTGCCGATTCGCTGGACTGAAACCGAGATCGCCATCGGCGCGCGGAAGTTCGCCGCCGCCGATCACTTGCCGGTGCTCATCTATCCGAACCCGCTCAACCCGACGCGGTACGTGGTGATCAACAGCGGCCACACGTTCGGCGACGCCGACTTCCGCGGCACCAACGCCTGGCTCTACCCGCGGCTCGGCGACTACGCAGTGCTGACGGCAGACGGAACCGTCGCGCTCTCGGGGTTTTTCGACGAACGCTGGCGGTTGAAGTAGGACCTACACGATCCCGCTGATCTTCTTCTCGGCCGTCGGGAATCCCTTCTCGAGCGGGAGCTTGAACACTTCTTCGGCGACGGTGAGATACAAATCGCCGATGGTATTCCGCATCTTGGAATGCATGCCGGTCTTCATGCCGCCGGCGTGGCCGGCGAGGATGAGCGCGAGGCCGTTGTCCTTGTGCGGGTTGGCCTCCGCGTGCTCGTGTGCGAATACGACGCACGTGTGATCGAGCAGGGTGCCGTCCCCTTCGGGAATCGACTTCAGCCGCCCGACAAAGTACGCGAATTCCTCCACGTGCCAGCGGCAGATGTCGCGCATGATCCGCTGACCTTCGGGTGAATCGGCGTTCGTGTGCGTGTAGTCGTGATGGCGGAGGCGCGTGTAGCCAAGCCACGGAAGCCGGACGAGGCTCTGACACTTCGTCAGCATGTACGACACGACGCGCGTCTGTCCCGAGGCCAGCGCGTGGGCGACGAGGTCGGACTGGATTTTGGCGATCCGCGGGTAGTCGGTCAGGTCGGCGATCTCTTCCGGGTCCTTGATGTTCTTCCCGTAATCGGACGGGAGGCTCGCGATGGCGCGCTCGAGTTCGCGCACCGACGTGAGGTGCTCGTCCAGGCGGTGGCGATCCGGCTCGCCGAGCGATGGCTGCAGGTCCGCCAGATCCTCACGCACGGCATCGAGCACGCTCTTCTTGCGGCCGGTCCAGCTCTGATCGCGCACGCCAAAGAGTCGATCGAACAGATTGTGCGGAATCATCTCGGGCGGCAACGCGCGGTCATAGCCCGCCCAGCTCAAGTTGCGATGGATATTCTCGCCGTGCGATTCCTGGCACACGCCGACCTGAAGCGATCGGAACCGCGTCTCGCCGCGCATCGAGCCGGCAATCACCTGATCGATTGACGCGCCGCCGGCGCCGCGGCCCGTGTAGGGCGTGCCGGATACGAGCGCGCTCATCGACTTGTGATGCGTGTTGCCTGGCGCAGTCACTCGTGCGTTCGGGTTGTCGATGCCGCTGACGACGTGGACGTCGTCGCGCACCGACGCGAGCGGCGCGAGGCACGGCGTCAGCTCGTAGTCCGGGCCGATCTCCCGCGGGATCCAGTACCGCTCGGGAATGCCGTTGCCGTTGAACCAGAAGACGAAACGCGGCTGGATGGCCGCGCTCGCCTTTGGCGCCGCTGCGTACGCGGTGCCGTTCACGTTGAACATGGCAGCCAGCGGCGGCAATCCA
>JBKPDW010000249.1:0-14665 GCA_046728115.1 Acidobacteriota bacterium
AACAGCATCGCTGTCGGGTTCCATTGACCGCTCAGAAACGCGTCGCGCAGTGCAGGTGGAAGCGACGCTTTGACGGTTACCGATCCCGCGGTCACGGTTCCGGAGCCGACGTCGGCCGTGAGCGTGACATCCGGGGTGCCCTCGACGAGAGTCTGGAGTCGATCGGCGTCGGCCCGGCTGACGGCAAGGCAGGGCAGCCCGAGCATCGCGCTGTTGCCCTGAAAAATCTCCGAAAACGATTCGCCGACGATTGCCCGAATCCCGAAACGTGCAAGACCCTGCGGCGCGTGTTCGCGCGACGATCCGCACCCGAAATTCGCGTTGACGATGAGGATCGAGGCGCCGCGATATCGGGGGTCGTTGAACGGGTGAGCTGGATTTGCCGCCCGGTCGTCCTCGAAGACATGGCGCTCGAGGCCGTCGAAGGACACAGACACCAGGAATCGGGCGGGCATGATGCGATCGGTGTCGATGTCGTTGCCGCGGAGCGGAAGGCCGCTGCCGGAGAGATGGCGGATGGCAGCGGCCGTCGCGCCTTCCGCGCTTCGGCGTGCCCCGCCGGGGTTCGCATCATCATCGGGCGAACGGAAACGAGATGGCTGATGGCTGTTGGACGACTGCTGCGGCCTGCTCATGCGGGAACAGCCTCCAGCATCGTGCGAACATCGACGACTTCCCCTGCAATTGCTGCCGCCGCGACCATGGCGGGACTCATGAGCAGCGTGCGTCCCGTCGGACTACCCTGGCGGCCCTTGAAGTTGCGATTTGACGATGACGCACAGACCTGGCGGCCCTGCAGCCGGTCCGGGTTCATCCCCAGGCACATCGAGCAACCTGGTGCGCGCCACTCGAACCCGGCGTGGATGAACACTTCGTGCAGGCCGCGCTTTTCGGCGGCGCGCTGAACGGCATGCGATCCGGGCACGACGAGCGCCTGGACGTGCGGTGCGACACGGTGTCCACGTACGATCGCCGCGGCCGTTTCCAGATCTGACAGGCGGCCGTTCGTGCACGAGCCGATGAAGGCCACATCGATTCTGGTTCCGGTGATTTTCGATCCCGGTTGAAGACCCATGAACGCGAACGCCTCGTCGTCGGCGTCGCCGGCGATCGCTTCGTTCACGCCGACCGATTGTCCGGGATTGATGCCCCACGTCACCGTCGGCTCGATGGCGGCTGCATCGAACGACACCCGGTCGTCGTAAACGGCGTCGGGATCCGATGCCTGCTCCTTCCACCAGGCGACAGCGCGGTCGAACGCCTCGCCCGAGGGCGCGAACCGCCTGCCACGGAGGTAGTCGAACGTTGTCGTGTCGGGATTCACGTAGCCGACTCGCGCGCCGCCCTCGATCGACATGTTGCAAATCGTCATCCGCTCGTCCACCGTCATCCGATCGACCGTGGCGCCGCCGTATTCGTACGCGAAACCGACGCCGCCCTGCACGCCGAGCCGGCGGATGATGGTGAGAACGACGTCTTTGGCGTAGACCCCGGGTCGCAAGCGGCCGTTGACATCGATGCGTCGGACCTTGAGCGGGTCGAGGCTCAGACATTGCGACGCCAGGACGTCGCGAACCTGTGACGTGCCGATTCCGAACGCGATCGCGCCAAGCGCGCCGTGTGTGGATGTATGACTGTCGCCGCAGGCGATGGTCATGCCCGGCTGCGTCAAGCCGAGCTCGGGCCCGATGACATGCACGATGCCCTGGTCGTCGCTCTCGGCCGCCCACAGATTCACGCCGAAATCACGGCAGTTGCGCTCGAGCGACGCCGTCATCTCCTCGGCCATCACGTCGAGATAGGGACGCGTGCGTGCGATGGTCGGCACGATGTGATCGATAGTCGCGAACGTGCGTTCCGGAAACGCGACCCGCCAGCCATGCTGCCGGAGCATGTCGAAGGCCTGAGGCGTCGTGACTTCGTGAATGAGATGTAAGCCCACGAACAACTGCGTCTGCCCGCTGGGAAGTTTTCGGACCGCGTGCGCGTTCCAGACTTTTTCGAAGAGGGTGTTGCCCATGCTGCCGATAGAATACACGTATGAGTCCTCTTCGTGCTCGGGTGCTGGGTGTCGTCGCCGTGATTGCTGTAAGCGTGCTCCTTCTGCGCGGCCAGACGGACGACCGCCACGTCATCATGCAGAACCTGGGAATGGGGGCGATCGACGAGGGGCTGCTCACCGACGAGACGCACACGCCGGGCGCGCGCGAGACAGTCCGCCGGCTGGCGATGCGGGCGGCCGTCGAGTCCCCTGCCGGTCCAGCGAGAGCGCGCTACCGGCCGGGTCGTGTGATCGTGAAATTCCGCGATCAGACGACCGAGGCCGATCGTCTCTCGGCGCTCTCGAGAGTCTCGGGTAGCGCCCGTATCGATCCTCGACCGTCGTACGCAGACTTCGACATCGTCCGTATCGATCCGACCGAGAGTCCCGAGGATACGGCCGAGGCGCTGACCGGCCGACCTGAAGTCGAGTATGCGCAGCCGGCGTACACCGGCTGGCACACGCTGTTCGTGCCCAACGATCCCTTGTATGCGACGCGGCAGTGGAACCTGCCGCTCATCAACCTCGAGCGAGCCTGGGATTTGCAGCCGCAGGCCGGCTCGTCGATCACGGTTGCTGTGCTCGACACGGGCGTGGCGTATCAGAACGCCACGCTGGTCGAAAACATTCCGGCGTTTCGCGACGAGAACGGCGTGCGGTATCCACCGCTTGGCCGCGTGACCATTCCGTACGCCGCCGCTCCCCAGCTGGTGGCGCCCAACCGCTTCGTCGCACCGCACGACTTCATCTGGGACAACGACGTGCCGCTCGACTTCGACGGCCATGGCACGCATGTGTCCGGCACGCTCGGTCAGCTCACCAACGACGGCATCGGGACGGCCGGCGTCGCGTTCAACGTGAAGATCATGCCGGTGAAAGTCATCGACAGCATCTGGGACGATCTGTTCGGCGCGCCGAACATCGCGACCGACGATGTGGTTGCGCGCGGCATACGGTATGCGGCGGACAACGGCGCCAAAGTGATCAACATGAGCATCGGATTCGTCGGACCACCCAATCGCCTGCCGGTCGTCGAGGACGCGATCAAGTACGCAGTAGGGAAGGGCGTTTTCGTCGCGATCGCCGGGGGCAACGAATTCGAAGAAGGCAACCCGCTGGAAGTTCTCGCGGACATCGCGTCGCGCGTCGACGGCGCCGTGTCTGTCGCCGCCGTCGATCGTGCGCGAGCCCACGCGTGGTACTCGAGCGCCGGATCGTGGATCGAGCTCGCGGCACCGGGCGGCTCGGAACGCGGGTTCGGCAACAACGGGTTCGTGTTCCAGCAAACGTTCGATTTCGCGTTCGTCGAGACGTATCTCCTGCCGCCGGCGCGGTACACCGCGCCGCGGTTCGACGTCATGGCGTACATCGGCATCATCGGCACGTCGATGGCCACGCCGCACGTGAGCGGTGTGGCTGCGATGATGATGCAGCAGGGCATCACATCGCCAGCGGCGATTGAAGCCGCGATGAAGCAGTTCGCGACCGACCTCGGGCCCGCGGGGCGCGACGACCAGTTTGGGTACGGGTTGATCGACGCGCGCGCCGCATTGCGCGGGTTGGGAGCGGCCCGATGACGATCCGCGCTCGGGCGATCGCGGCATTCCTCGCCGCCCTGTTCACCGTCTCGTCAGCGGTGGCGGCTCGCGCGCAGGACGAGCCCCCGGAGATCTCGGTCCGGCCGTTCGTGATGGGCGCCGTCCAGGCATTCTCCGCCGTCCACACATTCGAGGCGGTGTTTGGAGAGGCGCGCCAGCCCTTCTTCGGCGGCGGGGCGCAGGTGGTGTTCAACGGACGGTTCTACGCCGAACTGAGCGCGTCGAGGTTCAAGAAGACCGGCGAGCGCGCATTCCGCGCCGACGGTCAGAATTTTGGCCTGGATCTTCCGATCACAGCCGAGATCACGCCCTTCGAAGTGACGGGCGGCTATCGGTTTCATTTCGCGGGAAGTCCTCGCATCGTGCCGCACGGCGCGGCCGGGTTTGGATCGTACGCATACGAAGAGACCTCGCCCTCGTCGGATCCCGCGGAAAATCTCAAAACGCGGCATTCGGGGTTTGTCGTGAACGGAGGGGTCGAGTTTCGCGTCCACCGGTGGGTAGGCATCGGCGTCGACGTGCAGTACACGCACATTCCAGGCATTCTGGGTTCCGGCGGAGTGTCCAAGATTGCCGGCGAGGACGATCTCGGCGGCGTGGCGGCACAATTCAAAGCGGTCGTGGGGCGGTAAGAGCAGTTCGGGCTCCTCGTCTTGTGGTTCGTGAGGCGTCGCGGCCCGCGAAGGGCTTTGGAACCGCCGTGGTATCATCGATCTGGATGTTTGGCGTCCCGGGGCGTCGTCGGCCGCAGACTCGCGCGTTTCTGGGCCTGGCGATCTACGCCGTCTTCCTGGTGACGGCGCCGTTCGAACATCACGATCTTCTCTGCCATCTCAAGACCCCGACCCACTGCACCGCCTGCACGTCGAGCGTTGTCGGGTCGGGACCGAACTTGCCCGTCGTTGCCGGTGCGTTCGATTTGCCCGATGCCGGCGGCACGCAGACGCCTGACGTCGTCGCCACTGGATTCCTCCTCGCCGTTCATTCCACCGGCCGTTCGCCTCCTGCGACCGTCTAAGCAGATCCTTCGACCGGGGAATTGCGCGGCGGTGCGTAGACCGCGCCGCTGTACGGGAGGAATGGACGATGCGAGCCACGCGACTCGCGTGCGCCTCTATGGTGGCTGGGACAATTTTCTTCGGCCCCTCGAAGGCGTACGCTCAGGAGAACCCGCAGGCGCTGCGACAGGAAATCGATCAGCTGCGCCGCGATTTTGAAGCCGTCAAGCAACAGTACGGAGACCGGCTCACAGCGCTCGAAGCCAAATTGGCGGCGGCCGAAGGAGCAACGCCGGCGCAACCCGCCGCTCCCGTGCCGACGCAGCCGGCACAACCGGCACCTACCGCGCAGGTGCCGCCAGGCGCGGAAGGCGGTGGTGGTCCGACGGGCGCGCTACCCATCTACGGCGGCGCGGCTGCCGGTTCGAAAGTCTTCAATCCGGACATGGCCGTCATCGGCGATTTCCTCGGGGCGGCCGGCAGGAACGAGCAGAATCCAAGCCCCGCGATGCAAATGCACGAATCCGAGGCGTCGTTCCAGGCCATCGTCGATCCGTACGCCCGCGCCGACTTCTTCCTCTCGTTTGGCGAGAGCGGCGTCGAACTCGAGGAAGGCTACTTGACCCTGACGACGCTTCCCGGCGGGCTGCTGACGAAGGTCGGGAAGATGCGAGCGGCGTTCGGCAAGGTGAACACGCTTCACAACCACGTGCTGCCCTGGACCGACCGGCCGCTCGTCACGCAGAACCTTGTCGGCGGCGAGGATGGGATCTCGGACGCTGGCATATCGGTCGCCCGTCTGATTCCGAATCCCTGGCTCTTCCTCGAAGCAACCGGGCAAGTGCTCCGGGGCGACTCGGGACCCGACGAGGCTCCGCTGTTTCGATCGAGCAAGCCCGGGGATCTCAGCTACGTGGGACATCTGCGCGGGTACCAGGACATCAGCGAGTCGAGCAACATCGATCTCGGCGCTTCGTACGCGCGCGGCCACAACGGCACTGCGGTATCGTCGGAGGAGGATCGCAACGACATCACGCAGTTGTTCGGCGTGGATGCGACGTTCCGCTGGCGGCCGCTGCAGCGTTCGATCTATCGCTCGTTCGTCGGCCGCGCCGAGTGGATCCGAAGTCGCCGAGAATTCGGCGGATATACGCTGACCCCGATGAGTCTGCAGGCCGTAACGCCGGCGAACGCGAATGGATTCTACCTGTCAGGCGACTATCAGGTGGCGCGGCGCTGGTTCACGGGCGCGCGATTCGACCGGTCGGGCAGAGCCACCGATGGATCCCTTCACGATACCGGTGGTTCGTTCATCGTCACCTACTGGCCCAGCGAGTTCAGCCAGGTGCGTGGACAGTATCGGCGCACGAACTACGCGCTCGGTCAAACGGCGGACGAATTCCTGTTCCAATTCCAGTTCTCGATCGGGGCGCACGGGGCACATCCGTTTTGAACGGTTCGAGGTTCAACGTTCTAGGTTCTAGGTTCTAGGTTCTAGGTTCGACGTTCGAGGTTCTAGGTTCGAGGTTCCAGGTTCGAGGTTCCAGGTTCGAGGATTGAGATGAATTGCAAATTTATCGCGACAGTGATGGTTGGGGCCGTGCTCGCCACCGCACCGGCTCGAGCACAAGGAAGGCTGACGGTCGTCGCAACCACAGAAGATCTCGCGTCGATTGCGCGCGAAGTCGGCGGGGATCGCGTCTCCGTCGAGGCAATCGCGCGCGGTTATCAGGATCCGCACTTTGTCGAAGCGAAGCCGAGCTTCATCCTGCGCCTCCAGAAAGCCGATGTGCTCATCGTCGTGGGCAAGGAGCTGGAGATCGGCTGGCTGCCGCCGCTGATTCAACAGAGCCGGAACGCGAAGATTCAAATAGGCGCGGATGGATATCTCGACGCGTCGTTGAATGCGCGAATTCTCGAGATCCCGCAGGGGCAGATCACGCGTGCGATGGGCGACGTGCATCCGCTGGGAAATCCGCACTACTGGCTCGATCCGGAGAACGGCAAGCGCATCGCCGCATCAATCGCCGACAAGTTCTCGCAGTTCCGGCCCAACGACCGCGCCTACTTCCAGCCGCGACTCGCGGATTTCACGGCCCGTCTCGACACGGCCGAAAAAGGGTGGCTCGCCCAGATGACGCCCTTCAAGGGCACCAAGGTCGTCACCTATCACCGGTCCTTTCCGAACTTTGCCGAGCGCTTCGGCCTCGACATCATCGGCTACGTCGAACCACGGCCCGGCATCCCTCCGTCGCCCCAGCACACGCTCGATCTCATCAACGAGATGAAACGCCAGAACATCAAGCTTGTGCTCGTCGAACCGTACTTCGATCTCAAGACGCCAAACGCGATTGGGCGCGAAACCGGAGCGCAGGTTCTGGTGATGCCGCCCTCGGTCGGCGGCGTAAAGGATGTCTCCGACTATTTCAAGCTGTTCGATTACGACATCAACCTGTTGATCGACGCGATGAAGAAAGTGGGCACGAAGTAATGGATACGTCGATGCTGGAGTTTCTCGCGGCGCCATTTGTCGCGAGCCTGATTCTCACGGGGATCCACGCGTACCTCGGTGTCCACGTCGTCGAGCGCGGCGTGATCTTCGTCGATTTGTCGCTCGCGCAGATCGCGGCGCTCGGCGCAACCATCGCGCTGCTGATGCCCATCTCCAACGGCGATCCGCATGCAGGTGTGGTCTACTGGATCAGCCTGGCGTTCACGTTTCTGGGCGCCTTGGTCTTTTCGACGATCCGCAGCAAGCGTGCCCGCATTCCGCAGGAGGCGATCATCGGGATCTGCTACGCCGTAGCTTCGGCGGCCGCGATTCTGGCGATGAGCAAAGCAACATCGGAGAGTGAACACCTGAAAGACATGCTGGTCGGCAACATTCTCGCGGTGTCGTGGCCCGAGGTCCGGAAGACCGCGGCGTTGTACGGCGTCATCGGGCTGTTCCACTACGTGTTTCGGAAGAAGTTCCTGGCGATTTCAATGGACCCCAAACGAGCCGAGGCCCAGGGGATTTCCATTCGCGCCTGGGATTTCCTTTTTTACGCGTCGTTCGGTTTCGTCGTCACCTCGTCGGTGGCAATTGCCGGCGTACTGCTCGTGTTCTGCTATCTGATCGTGCCGTCGGTCGCGGCCATGCTGTACTCCGACACGATCGGAAAGCGCCTCGCGATCGGCTGGACGATGGGGACCATCGTGTCGGCTCTCGGAGTGTACCTGTCGCTGAAGCTCGATCTGCCGACGGGCGCGACCATCGTCTGCACGTTTGGTCTGGTTCTGATTATCCTGGCGGCCGTACGTCCCTTGATTCAGCGGCAGGTGGCGGCTGACTTCCATCAGATCGACTACGCCGATCGCGCTCACGGCTCCTGATGCAGTGCCGTCAATGCGGCGCCGAGATCGCCGATAAAGCGCTCATTTGCTATCGCTGCGGGACCGCCACGATGGAGGCGAAATACAAACCTGCCGCGATGCGGGAGCGACGATCGTATCGGACACCCATCACGATCGTGGTCGTGTTGATCGTCGCACTCACGCTGCTGGCGATGTATTTGATCCGTTGAGATTTCGGGTTCGAAGCGCGAGCCCTTCAACCCTCGCTCGCCGCGAAATTGCGGGCGAGCCTCGACGAGACGCGCCGGAGCGTTGGCGGATGCGATCAGGGCGAGCGTCGTCATCCCGAGGCGCGCCGGGCGCTCGTCGCTCGCCATGCGATAATTGATTCATGCAGCCGCGCGCGGCCATTCGCCTCGCCAGGGCGCTGTGGATCGTGTGGGCCATCATCGTGTGGAACGTGGTGTTCGACCACGTGATCGTCGTGGCCGGCCGGAACTACATCTACGCCGCCGGTCGTGCCGCCGCGGGCGATCATCCCGTGTTTGTCAACATCGACGACTGGATGCGTCCGGCGGTCACTCGCGCGTTGTGGGTCGCCAGCGGATCGGCCGGAGCCATCATCCTGACGGGCCTCGTGGCGATCCGTTTTGCCGCGTCACACGAGCCTCAATCCAAGTCTGTCGAGCCCGTGAGGTAACCCAGTGCGCCACGCGCCGCATCCGCTGATTCACGACTGGAACCACGACGCTGCGGGTCCGCGCCCGATCGCCATGCTCGATGACGAGACCTTGCGCGACGGGTTGCAGTCGCCGTCGGTGCGTGCTCCGAGCATCGAGGAGAAGATCAACATCCTCCACCACATGGACGGCCTCGGAATCGACACAGCCGACATCGGCCTGCCTGGCGCCGGGCCGCATGTAGTCCGCGATGTCGAGCGCCTCGCTCGCACGATTGGCGACGGCCGTCTGAGCATCCGCGCGAATTGCGCGGCACGCACGCTGATCTCCGACATCCAGCCGATCGCCGAGATTCAGCAGCGCACGGGCGTGCCGATCGAGTGCTGCGCCTTCATCGGCTCGAGCCCCATCCGGCAGTACGCGGAGGGCTGGACAATCGAATTCCTCAAGAAGGCCACGGAGGACGCGCTGACCTTTGCCACCAGGCAGGGGTTGACGACGATGTACGTGACCGAGGATACGACCCGGGCGGATCCCGAATCGCTGCGCCTGCTCTACACGACCGCGATCCGGGCCGGCGCCTCACGGCTCTGCGTGGCCGACACGGTGGGATATGCGACGCCGACCGGCGCCAGGGCCGTCGTGCGATTCGTCAAGTCGCTCGTCGAGGAGCTCGGCGTCGACGTCGGCATCGACTGGCACGGACACAAGGATCGCGGGTTTGGCGTGGCGTCGAGCATCGCAGCGCTCGAGGCAGGCGCCACACGATTGCACGGTGCGGCGCTGGGAATCGGCGAACGCTGTGGGAACACGCCGATCGATCTGCTGCTGGTCAATCTGGTGATGATGGGGTACCGCGAGCACGATCTGACAGGCTTGCCCGCATATTGCCAGGCCGTCGCACGAGCATGCGATGTGCGCATTGCGCCGAATTATCCGGTCGTGGGGGCCGATGCATTTCGCACGGCCACGGGCGTGCACGCGGCCGCGGTCGTCAAGGCATTCCGGAAAGGCGATCGCGCGCTGATGGACGCCGTCTATGCCGCCGTGCCGGCGAGCCTCGTCGGACGGGAACAGGAGATCGAAATCGGCCCGCTGTCCGGGCGCTCGAACGTGGTGTTCTGGCTCGAGCGCCGGGGCCTCCCGGCATCCGACGAGATCGTGGACCGTGTGTTCGCGGCGGCCAAGGCGTCCCGTCGGACGCTCACGCACGGCCAGGTCCAGGCGATCGTCGACGAGGCGCGGCGACTGGAGGTGAAGAGCTAGAGTGCTTTTCGGGTCCGACCGCCTCGTAATCGAGGGACTTCTGCGGACCGGGTTGGAACGAGCGTGATCGGCGCGGCCGACGCTATTTCTTCAGAAGGATGTCTTCGAAGAACTTGACGGCCCGCTGATCGTGCGATTGGCCGAGCCAGAAAAACGCCTGCTTTCGCACCTCCGGGTTCCTGTTGTTGCGCGCGATCTCGATCAGTTTCGGCACGCCTTCCTCGCTCGGCAGCTGACTGAGAGCAAACACCGCTTTCTTCTTCACCTCGGTATCCGGATCGTTTTCGATGGCGCCGGAGATGGCGGTGACGGCCTCTCGACCGGCTCTCTGTGCCAGCCAGAACAGCGCCTGGCCGCGGACGCGGGGGCTGCGGTCGTTTCTCGCTGTAGCGAGCAGGGTCGTCAACGCGGACGGCTGCCTGCTCTGAGACAGGCCGAACGTAACCTTTTCGCGCACTTTATCGCTCGGATCCTCGGCGATCATGCGCGCAAGCAGCCGCGCTCCCGCCTCGCCGCGCGAGTTGCCGAGCCAGAAGGACGTTTCGCCACGTAGCCACTCGGGCTGGGTCGTCGCGACGAACCGCTCGAGCGCGCGGTCGGCCGCGGGCGCGTCATGAAGGGCGATGGCATGCATGGCGGTCTTGGCTACACGCTCGCGCTGGTCGGCGGCATCAGTCGCGGTGACCAGTGACGACAACCACGCGATGCTGGCGTCGGCGGTCACGCCAGTGAGCCAGACCACAGACATGCCGCCGGCGTCCACATCGCAGTCGGGTGTGAACGTTCTGAGACGTTGCACCACACCGCGTTCGACGCGCGCTACCACCAGAAACTCCGTCGGCGGTTCGAGGGTGATCCGCCCACCTCGCTGCGCTGCATCGCCCGTCGTCATCGTGACGCCGCCGCCACTTTCCAGCCGGCAGATGCCGCCGCTGAAGCTGTCGCCAGGCCCGAATGTGTCGGAGCAGCACATCTGCCGAGGGCCGGCGACCATCGGCACGCGGTACGCAAGCCAAGTTGGCGCCGTTACCGCGCGCACTTCGCCTTCGATCCCCTGCGCCGCGGCGCGCGTCTCCGCGCGCGCGTTCGTAAAGCGGCCCTGTGCACGCGCCGTCGGCGCTGTCACAAGCACGATGCACAACCCGGCGAGCACCTTGCGCGGTCCAGCGAGCACCTTGCGCAATGTCATTTCAACAACTCCAACAAGTAGTCGGTCACTTCCTTCGAACCATGCATGACCGACATCTTGGAGACAATTTCTTTCTTCATCGCGGGATCCTTTTCGGCGCGCGCCAGCTCCACGAGCGCGCGCCCGTTGTTCTGCAAGAACAGCGCGTTGATGGCTTCCTTCCGGATCTCCGGAGTGGTGTCCGACTGATAGATCGCTTTGATGGCGTCGGCGGTCTTGGCCGAGCCCATCAGGCCAAGATTACGCACGGCTGCGCGCCGCAGCTGCGGATCCTTTTCGGTCTTCGCAAGCTCGATCAGCTTGTCAGCATTGCCGCCGACGAACATCGCCTGGATGATTCGCTTCTTGACGTCGACGGACGTCTCCGACGAGTACAGCTCGGCCAGCTCCGCATGCGCGCCCATCACGCCGAGTTGCTGAACCGCTTCGCCGCGAAGCCCGGCGTCGGTTTCGGTCTTCGCCAGAGCCAGCAGGCGCGCGCGGTCGCCCGACACCATGAAGCTCCGGATGATCGAGCGCTTGACGGCGGGGTCCGACGAGGCGCGATACACATCGGCCAGGATTTGCCGGTTGTCCGATCCGCCCATGATGCCGAGATAGTGAATCGCGCGAAGCTGGAGGTCGGGGTTCGAGCCGCCCTTCGCGACGTTGGCGATGATCTCGCGCGCACGCGCCGATCCGCTCTGGCTCAGCACGAAGAGCGCGCGATCCTTCACCTTCGGCGAGTTCGCGCCGGCGAGTATCTGGTCGATAATCGGCAGCGCTCGATCGGCGTCGCTCTGCATCAGGCCGCGTAGCGCCATCAGCTTCAGCTCTTCGTCGTTCTGCCCTTCAGGCGACACCGGCTGTCCGGACGCCTGCCGAATCTCCACGTCCAGCGCCCTGGCGTCCTTGAGCCAGCGGCTGTCCTTGAAGCGCTGCTGCAAGTCAGCCAGTGCACTCAACGCATCGGCACGGCGTCCGAGCTTGGCCAGGCTGTACGCCTTCCAATAGAGCGCAGCGTCGGTGCGGCTGGTCTTCATCTCGATCAGCCGATCGAACCGATCGAGCGCGCGTTCGTACTTGCCATCTTCGATCGCTTCGCGGCCCGCGTTGTACAGGTCGTCGGCGCGATCGTCCATTTCGGCAGCGAGTGGCGCGCCTGGACGCAGCGAGAACACCGCTCCCGCCGGTCCGGTGGGCTGCGTGCCCAGCGGAGCGGGGCCGGCGCCGACGGGCTGCGCGGCTGACGAAGCCGCGAGGGCTGCGGCGAAGAGAAACGTGAGTGGGACGGTTCGTATGATGTCCATGGCGTTAGCTGAATCTCCGCGTTGATGGGCGCGGGCCGGTGACAGTCCCGGGCGCGTCTTCGCGCTGCCGGAGTTCATCGCTCAAGACCCGCACTTTGAAGAGCAGTGCCGCTGCATCGATGCGGCGCCGGATTTGATCGAGATCCGCTGCCGAGATCGGCGACGGGCTGTGCACGATTTCCAGGAGGCTGCGTTCGAGATCGTCCAGCACGGCGGCGACCGATTGCTCGCCTGTATCCTCCGCGTCCTGTCGATACAGACGGCTCGTGGCCAGCAGATCGTCGGCCCAACGCTGTTCCGCCGAGATGTCCGTGCGATCCGTGGCGTTCATGATGTCGGTGAGCACCCGCTCGGAACGGTCGAGGTGATCAGCGACCGAGGTCAGCAGAATGCGCTGGCGCGTGTTCGCATCGGTCCCCGAGGTGGTCCCGGTTCCCGTGGCCACCTCGATCGGGCGCGGCGTGGTCGATCCCGATCGCGGCCACACGCGGCCCGCGATGAACGCCGCCGCGACGAGCGCGGCGGCCGCGGCGCCGAACGCGAGCCGATTCCATCGCAGCCACGACATCAGCCAGGGCCCCTCCTGTTCCGGCAGCTTGTGCCGGATTCGCTGCCAGACTTCGAGGCCGTACTGGTCGCCGCGTTCCGGCGGCTCCGGCACAGCGATCACGTCCAGCGTCCCCGCAATCGCGCGATAGCTCGTCGCGCACGACGCGCATTCGCCGAGATGATGCTCGATCGCCGCGCGCGATCGCCCCTCGCCGTAGTAGTAGAGAACCAGATCGTCGTCTGTGTAATGACTCACGACTCTCCTCGCAAGGGCTGAAGGACGATTCGCAGCTTCTTCACCGCGCGAAACACGCTGTGTTTCGCCGCACTGATCCCCAGACCGAGGGTGTTGCTGATTTCTTCGATGGACCTACCTTCGCAATGCCGCAGTGTGAACGCCGCGCGCTCGAGCGGGCTGAGATCGTCAAGCGCCTCTCGGACTCGCGCCGCGATTTCGGCGCTGCGAGCCAGGCGCTCGGGGCCCGGGATCTCGCCCGCGGGGATCTCTGCGGCGCGATCGAGGCTCTCGCTGCGCGTCTGGTCGTGCCGGGCATGTTTGGCGCGCATCAAATCCACCGAGCAGTTGGCCACGATCCGGTAGAGCCAGGTCCCGAAGTTCGCTCGCGACTCGAACCGGCCCAGCTGTCGGTACGCTCGAAGGAAGCTTTCCTGCACCACATCTTCTGCATCCTGCTCATTGCCCGTCATCCGGTACGCAAGGCGAAAGGCATTCCGGCTGTGACGCTCCACGAGCGCGCGAAACGCCTCGCTGTCGCCCTGGCGGGCACGGGCCAGGGCGGCTGTTGCCTCGGTGGCGTCCATCTCCCATCCAGCTTAGACGGGCTCTAAGCCGCTGGGTTAGCTTGGGGTTAGGAGTGGGAGATGCTACGTGGGTAAGGTGCTACCGTGCTGAGGTGCCAGGTGCTGAGGTGCCAGGTGCTGAGGTGCCAGGTGCTGGGGTGCTATCGTGCTGAGGTGCGATGGTGCCAAGTGCCACGGTGCCACACCACGGTGTCAGTACCCACGCTGTCAGTGCCTCGCTGCTGCACCACGGCGTCAGTTACCACGGCGTCAGTGCCACAGTGCCGCACCACGGTGTCAGTGCCACGGTGCCATTACCCGGTGCCGGTGCCACGGTGTTAGTACCACGGCGTCAGTGCCACGGGGCTGAGGTGCCACGGGGCTGAGGTGCCACGGGGCTGAGGTGCCACGGGGCTGAGGTGCGATGGTGCCAAGTGCCACGGTGCCACACCACGGTGTCAGTACCCACGCTGTCAGTGCCTCGCTGCCGCACCACGGCGTCAGTTACCACGGCGTCAGTGCCACAGTGCCGCACCACGGTGTCAGTGCCACGGTGCCATTACCCGGTGCCGGTGCCACGGTGTTAGTACCACGGCGTCAGTGCCACGGTGCTTGACGTGCCGCTGGGCCGGTGCCATGGTGCCGAGGAGTGAACGTAGCTGATGTAAATCGATGCCAGTTTCCCCGGGGGCACTCGGCACCTCGCGCCTAGCACCGTGGCAGCGTAGCACCCGGCAGCGTAGCACCCGGCAGGGTAGCACCCGGCAGCGTAGCACCCAGCAGCGTAGCACCCGGCACTGTAGCACCACCGCAGCACCCGGCACCGCAGAACCCGGCACCGCAGCACCCGGCACCGCAGAAACCGGCACCGCAGAAGCCCCCCAGGCACGGTCGACCCCCGCCACACACGCCCCCGCA
>JBKPDW010000250.1:0-10276 GCA_046728115.1 Acidobacteriota bacterium
GCGGATCGTCTGGCCGTCGGGTGAACGACTGGGACGTCCCACCGCGACCCGGCTGATCTTCTCCGCCGCCGACACATATCGATCCAGCAGCGTCGGCGAGAGATCGCCGACGGTCACGTTGTCGAAGCCGTAACTCGATTCGTCGCCGGGTAGGAGCGACGCGACGTCGACGTCCACCGAGACGAGATCGCGAATCGCGTTCTGATACTCGGTGCGAGTCAGTCGCCGGAGTGTCGCGGCGCGGCCGGGGTTCGGCCGTGCGGCGGCCGCGCGGTCGAGCGCTGTTTCGAGCGAGAGGATCGCCGCGTCGTACGTCGCGTCGTCCGGCCGCGGCAGCCCAATCGGCGGCATCTGCCGCGCCCGAACCTTTCGGGCGACCTTTTCCCAGACGTCGGGATGTTCGGCGACTTCCTGCGCGGCAACAGAGTCCAGCGCAAGGCCGCCCCGCCTCACGGCCTGGTTGTGACACGACACACAATATCGATTGACGAGGTTGCGATAGGGCGCATCGGCAACCGGCCGCGCGCCTGTTTGTTGCGCGGCTGAGTCGAAGGCGGTAGCAGCCGCCAGGAAGGTTGCGGTCCAGCCGCAGATCGCGCGCCAGCGGACTGTGAACATTCGCTAACCACGGCGGATCATATCGCCGCCGCGCAAGCAGGTCTACAACGACCGCCCGGATGTCGGTGGTCTCCACGGAGCAGCAGCTCCGCTCAGTGTCGAGATCCGCTCCGGCTGCCGGGCAACTGCCTTTCGGGACTAGGATTGTCGTCTCACGAGCTTGGAGCCGTGAAGCGTCGCGTGCGGAACACCACGCATCGATCAGCCACAAGGGTGACGCTGCCGCGTCTGACCGTCAGCCTTGGGATCGCGGCGATTTTCCTGGGCCTGGGCACGCTCGTCTCGGTGCTGGCGCCGGTTCACGTGCTCACCCTTCGGCGTCAGGGACCGCAGGTGGTGAGCGCCGACATCAGTCAGCTGGTGCTGCTCGTGATCCCCGTTCGCAGCAAGACCGTCGCCGGCGTCACCGGCGTGTCGACCCGGACCTACGCGGCGACGCCGGGGCCGCAGCCCGCCACCAATCCGGCGGATGTGGTGCGGCCCGAGCTGGAAGGCTTTCTGGTGATCGAGTCGGACGGTCCCAGTGCCGAGATTCCCGCGTCGCCGTCAGATGTCGAGGCGCTCGAACGTTCGGTGAGAGATTTTCTCGCGGGCCACGAGCCGGTCCTGCGCGTGCGCCTCATATCCAATTGGAAAGTTGGAGTCGTCGCCGTGGTCCTCGTCGCGCTGCCAGGACTCCTCATTCTGGTGGGCGTTGCTCGTGATGCTGCATCGTGGCGTCCACGTCGAGGCTGATCGGCGAACACGCCAACGTGAGGTCGCTACTTCACGAACGGCCGCGGCGTGACGTCCGCCTCTGTCAGACCGAGGCTCCATTTCAATGCCTCGAAGTACATGTGGTACACGCCCGGATCGTCCCAGGTGCTCGCCGCATGGCCGAGCGAGGAATAGAACACGCGGCCCTTTCCGTACATCTTCGCCCATGCCAGCGGAAAATCTCCGTCAGGGCGATGCGGGTCCGAGGTCGGCGGCAGCTTGGACACGTCGAGCCGCAGCAGCACCCGCAGTTTGTGGCGCGAGTAATTCTGCGTCTGATAGAACTCGTCGGTGAAATTGAACGTCGCCGGAAAATGCTTCGTCGCCGGAAACGACGGATCCTCGTTGATGACCGAACCGTAGACCGTATTCCACGGATGGCCATCGTACCGGCCACCGAGCATCTCGCCGAATTCCGGCCACTGGAGAAACGCCGTCGTCGCCGTGTGCGCCGCCACGAAGCCTTTGCCGTCGTCCTTGATGAACGACAGCAGGTCTGCTTTCTGCTGGTCGGTCAGCTCGACCTCGCGGTGACCGAGGAAGAAGATCGCGTCGACGTTGTTCAGACTCGGGCCGCCGCTCGCAGGCTGGCCCGTCGTCATCAGCGGACTCTTCGCGATGATGTTCGAGTCGGTTCGGATGTATGTGTCGTAGGCGCCCGACTCGTATCCGAGGCGCTCGATCACGGACAGCGCGTGCGACACTGAGTCATGCTGCGCGAGGCCGTTGCGCGTATCGGCCCACGCCAGCACGGCCTTCCGTTGACGCGACCCACGGCCGCCGCCGCGCCCTCCGCCGCGTCCACGGCCCTGTAGTCCGTCGCCTCTTCCCGGCTGAGCCGCGGCTGATTGTTCCGACGCGCGCGCCCGAGCCGACGGCACCGGCGAATGCCAGAACATCGCGAGAACGAGTGCGACACAACTGACGATGGTGATTCGCTTCATGTGACACCCAGTCGCTTTGCGATTGCCGTGAAGCGGCGGTCCTCCCGGAGCGGGTCGAATCTGGGATCGACCTTGATTGAAATCAAATCGAACGCGCGGTCGTCGGCTGCCTTCGAGAGCCATCGGAACCCGACATCCAAGTCACCGAGCGCCAGCAGAATCCACGCGAACTCGAGCGGCGACACGTAGCGTTCTTTGGCGTACGCTTCGAGCTTCTGCAGCACCTCCAGCGCCTGTTTCCGGCGGTTGGTGAGGGCAAACGTACGCCCCAGCCCGCCGTGCATACGCGGGGTCTGAGGCGAGAGATGTACAGCGCGCTGAAACGCGGCCGCCGCTTCGTCGAAATCCTTTCGCTGTTCCTGGATCACGCCGAGCATCCAGTACGCGGGCGCGAAGTGCGGGTTGAGCTCGATCGTGTGGTCGCATTGTTCGAGCGCCAGCTCGAAATCCCGGCGATAGAAATGAATCACGGCCAGGTCGCGGGCCACGATCGACGAGACCGGATCGATCGACTGTGCGATGAGAATCTCGTCGAGCGCTTCGTCGAGCCGTCCGATCGGCGCGAGGCACGACATCGCATACCAGTGGTGGGCAGTCGCGTAGCGTGGATTGAGCGCGATGGCCCGCTGGAATTCCTGTTCGGCGCCGATCCAGTCCCAATCCTGCGTCGATTTCACGTGCGCCAGCGAGGTATGCGCTTCGGCCGACTCGGCGTCCAGCATCACCGCGGTCGCAGCGCTCGACGCGGCTTTCGTCCACGCCTCGGCCGGTCCGAACACGCCGTAGTGGGCGAGCAGTCCGTACGCGTCGGCCATGCCGGCGTGAGCGACCGCCGACTGCGCGTCTTCCACCAGGGTTTTTTCGAAGAAATCCAGCGCCTTGCGCAGACCTTCTTCGGTCCGCTGATTCAGATGATACCGGCCCTGTAAGTACAGGTTGTGCGCCGCCAGGTTCTCCGAGGGACCGCGCGGCCGCGCGCGGGTCCGCGTGTCTCCGAGTTCGGCCTCCAGCTTCTTGAGAATCGCTTCCGCGACCCGCTCCTGCGCGGCGAACAGTTCTCCGGCGGGCGAATCGAGCGACTCGGACCAGACATAGCAACCGCTCGCGCCGTCGATCAGCTGCGCCGTAATGCGCAGACGGTCTCCGGACTGGCGCACGCTCCCGCTGACGATCAGGGCGGCGCCCGGCTTGTCGCCCGCGGGTCGAGGCTCCTCCGTGGCGAACAGCCGCAGCGACGACAGCCGGGTGAGACGGTGGACGATTTCCTCGCGCACGCCGCGACAGAAGTAATCGAGATCGTGGTCGACGGTGTGATCCGCGAAGGGCAGGACCGCAACGGTGTTGCGGCTCACGAGCGCCGCGCTGATCGAGCGCCGGATCAGTACCGGTGCTTCGCGTCGTTTGAAGACCGGTGCGTAGCCGCCCTTGGGCAGCTCGATGATCACGTCGTCCGTGCGGCCTTCTTCGCGGTAATAGCGAACGAGCTTCGCCCGCAGGCGGCGCGCCTGGACTCGCACGATCGGATCCGTGCGCGGGTCGAACGACTCTTCCTTGCCGAACACCTGCACGCCGACCACGTATTCCTTCAGCTCGTTTCGGCGTCCGTCGATCGATTCGAGAACGATGAACGACAAAAATCGTTTGAGCCGGTCCCCTTGATGAAACGTGGAGCTCGCAAGAATCCGCGCCAGTTGCTGGCGTACCGGGGCATCGATGTCGGGTTTGAATTCGGTGGCCTGAGCTCGGTTCGCCATGTGCCGTATGTTACTGCCGCTGCCGCTTGCGCGGGCGGACACGGTCAGGCGGTTTGCCGGCAGCGGGTCTCCGCGGTGATGGCGACGAGCAGGCATGTGAGGACCGACCAGGCGACGATCATCGAGAACGCGGTCGTGAAGGCGTCCGTGTTGTAGACACGGACACCGTTGGCGATCGCGCCCGACCACTGCCGATCGAGGACCCAGCCAATCGCCGGCTGCAACAACGTCGGACCGAGCATGTTGCCGACGTTTACCGCGCCGGAAATGGTGCCGAGAAATCGGACTGGTACCGATTCCTTGGCGAACGCGAAGGCGACCACTACGGCACCGCACGCGCCGCTGGTAATCGAGGCCACGATGGTGAACACGGCCAGCGGCAGTGGAGCGTAGAAGAGCGTCGACCATCCGGCGGCGGCAACGATGGCGCCGCCGAGATAAACCGGCTTGCGCCGGCCGATGTGATCGGAGGCGTAACCCGCGAGTGGACTGGCGACGGCCCAGCACACGATCATCACCGAACAGATCGCGGCCGCACCGCTTGGCGTGACACCAAAACGCTGCCGCAAGTACGTCGGTCCCCAGAGTCCTGTGAACGAAAGCATCGCTCCGACAAAACCGCCCTGGGCGAGAACGATCAGCCACGTGTTGCGGTACGTGAACAGCTGCGGGAACTCGCGAAGCATGCCTCCGAGTGACAGATGGCCGGTGTGCTGCAATTCGGCGGGCGCGTAACTCTCGTACCCTTTGTCGACCGGATCATTTGCGACCAACGCCCATGCCGCCGCACCGATGAGGAGGACGCACGCGGTCGACCCAACCGCGACGGCGCGCCAGCCGTAGCGTTCGACCAGGAGCCGCAGCGGCACCTGCGCGAAGAGCGCGCCGAGGTTCCCCATCATCAGGCCCAGCCCCGACAGCATCGCGAAGCGGCTGCGCGGGAACCAGTGCGTCGCCAGTTTCAACGTCACAACCCACCCGACCGCCGTCGAGCCGCCCACAATCGCGCGGCCGACGGACGCAACGACGTAGCTGTTGGTCAGGCCGAACATGAGGGTGCCTGCAGCGGCGGCCAGCGAACCCACGATGAGCAGGCGGCGTGCGCCGAATGAATCGACGAACACTCCCGTCGGGACCTGCATCAGGATGTACGCGTAGAAGTAGAAGGCCGAGAATTGCCCGAGCTGACTCGCCTTGATCCCGAAATCGCGCATCAACTCCGTCGTCATCACGGCCGGCGATGTGCGCAGGTAGAACGCCGCCAGGTAGAACGTTGCCGCGACGCCCCAGACGGACCACGCGAGCCAGGCCGGCGGCACATCCGCGGCCGGCGCGGATCGGACGATCGCCGCGGGACGGCTCGCGCTACTCACCTTTGCGATAGATGTCGTTGATGTCCCAGTGTCCGGGCGTCGGCGTCGGCGCGTTCTCCATCGCCACCTGAATGAGGGTCGGCAGCTTGGCAGAGAGCGCTTCCTCCAACGCCGGACCCAGGGCGGAGGCGGATTCGATATTGACGCCGCGCGCCCCGCACGCGCGCGCCATGGCGGCATAGTCGACTCGGTACGGCTGACCGCACCGTTCGAACATGCAGCCGAAACTCCAGCCGTAGTGCATCGATTCGAGACCCCCGATGGTGCCGAAGCCCGCGTTGTCCATCACGAGCCACACGACGGGAAGATCCGCCTCCATCGCCGTCGCGACCACGGACGGGTTCGTGCTGAAGCCGCCGTCCCCGACGAGCGCGACGGCCGCACGATCCGGATGCGCCATCTTGACGCCCAACACCGCCGACGGTCCAAACCCCATCGTCGCGAGACCGCTCGGCGTGATGAACGTGCCGGGGACGGTGATCGGGAACTGCTGGCTCACGCCGTTTTTGTTCCAGCCCACATCCGTCACGATGAAGCCGTCTTCGGGCACGGCCTTGCGCAGCTCGGCGAGGATCCGTTCGGGCCGGAGCGGAAACTGGTCCGACGTCCACTGGTGATCCCAGTTTGCGGCGAATGCCTTGCGGCCGCGCGCGATTTCCTCGCGCAGACGTCCGCGATCGCGGTGCGATCGACCGCGCGCCGCCGTTGCAAGCGCGCCGAGCGCCATCTTTGCGTCGGCGATGACGCCCAGTTCGGTCGGATAGTTGCGGCCGATTTCAGCGTCGTCCGCATCGATGTGAATCAGGCGCGTCGGCGGGATCGAGAACGTAAACCGCGAATCCCACGAGCTCGAATTCGCCTCCGCCAGCCGGGTGCCGACTGCGACGATAAGGTCCGCGGTCCGGCACTTGTCGTTCGAAATCGGCGTGCCCCAGAAGCCGGACTGTCCCAGCAGCAGCGGGTGATCCGCGTGGAGGCAGCCCTTGCCCATCAGCGTGTGAGCGACCGGCACCTCCAGGGCTTCGGACAGTGCGGCGAGCTCCGCTGTCGCACGTGCGGACAGCACGCCGCCCCCGGCGTACAGCACAGGGCGCTCCGCTGACGCGAGCGATTCCACGATTCTTTCGGCGGTCGCCGCATCGATCGTTGTCCGCGTCATCTCGGCGGGGAGTTGTTCGAAGGCATCGAGCGGCAGATCGGCCGAGAACAGATCCATCGGCACATCGACGAGCACCGGACCGGGACGACCGGCCTGCGCGAGGTGAAAGGCGCGTTCCATGGTCCGAGGCAAATCCTCGACGCGATCGACACGGTACACGCGTTTGCAGAACGGACGATAGATCTGACTCTGATCGGCATCGTGGTGAAGATTGAACTCCTGGTGCGGGTGTCGGCCGTAGAAGTACGACGGCACGTCGCCCGCGATGGCGACCATCGGAATCGAATCGAGCGCCGCGTTCGCAACGCCCGTGCACGCATTGGTGAGGCCCGGGCCGAGATGCGTCAGCACGACTCCCGGTTTTCCGGACGCCCGTGCGTAGCCGTCTGCGGCGTGCGCCGCCACCTGCTCGTGCCGGGTCGAGATGAACCGGATCCGGCTCTTGCCGAGCGCATCGAGCAACGCAATCACCGTATGGCCGCACAGCCCGAAAATCACCTCGACGCCGAGCCGTTCGAGGTACTCGGTCAGCTGATACGCGGCGATGCGCGCCGCGCTCCTGCGGTCCGTCCGATCGATCGTGGTAGAAGCCAGTGTGCTCATGGGTCTGTTCCGTTGGTGACCTAGAAAGTGCTGCCGTAGAACTCGCCGAACAACTCCTGCTCCGACGGCCGGTCTTCGGGGATGGGCCGGCTGACCCACGTCACGTTCATGTAGTGCTTCAGCGAGATGTTTTCGTTCGTGATGTTGCCGCCCCAGACGCCGCACCCCATGCTCGAGGTCATCGGCATGCCGTTGGTGAACGTACCCGCGTTCGAGCTCGATTGGATCTGTCGAACCATGATGCGGCTCACGGGCGCGACCATCGCGAGCCGGTGGATGTGGTCGTCGTCGAACGAGTAGATGCCGCAGGAATGGCCTTTCCCCGCGGTATCGAAGATTCGCCGCACCATGTCGAGCGCCATGTCGAAGCCGTGATAACGGAAGATCGCGAGGACGGTTCCCAGTTTCTCGGCCGAGAAAGGATGGGCTTTGCCGATGTTCTCTTCCTCGACGACCAGGAACGTCTTGTCATCCGGGATGGCAAAGCCGGCGCGTTTCGCGACGACCGATGCGGCGCGCGCGATGGTGTCGGGCGTACGGTGCCCCTCGGCATCCCAGTATGCCGCCCGAAGCAGCTCCTTTTCCCGCGCGTTTACGAGATATCCGCCTTCGCGTTGCAGTTGCGCAAGCACGGCGTCGTAGATCGCGGAATCGACCAACAGATTGCCGTCGGCTGAACATCCCGAGCCATGGTCGTTCGTCTTGCTGATCCGCGTGTTGCGGACCGCCTCCACGATGTCTGCCGTCTCGTCGATGATCATCGTCGCGTTGCCGGCGCCGACGCCGTAGGCAGGTTTGCCGGAGCCGTAGGCGGCTCGCACCATCGCGGGGCCTCCGGTAGCGATCGTCAGATCGCAGCTGCTCATCAGTTCGCACGCGAGCGGAATGCTCGGACGCTCCACGCACAGCAGGAGATCCTCGGGCGCTCCGGCCGCTCGAAGCGCAGCCCGCATCACTCGGACGGTTTCGTTCGTGGTCTTCTTGCTCGCGGGATGCGGCGAAAAGATGACGGCGTCCTTGCACTTGACAGCGTAGATGGCGATGCCGATTGGCGTGACATACGGGCTTGTGACCGGAATGAGGGACGCGATCACGCCGGCAGGCTTCGCGTACTTCACAATCGCCTTGTCCGGAATCTCCTCGATGATGCCCATGCTTTTCTGCCGAAGAGCGTCGCGGAGGATGCCCAGCACCTTCGCGCGACGTTTCGGTTCGGGGCTGCCCATGCCGCTTTCGTCGACGCTCATCTGCGCCAGTCGAGCGGCTGTCTGTTCGTTCCCTCCGGCCCACGCGACGGCACGGCACAATCGATCGACCGCTGCCTGGTCGTAACGCGCGACTGCGCTCATGGCCGCGCGCGCACGCGCAAGCAGATCCTGCGCGGTCGCCTGCTCGGCCGGTGTCAACGCCCTCGGTTCGGTCACCGTGACGGCCATGATTAAAGCGCGTCCCTGGCCGGCGGACCGTCGTACTGAACCGGAATTGTGATTCGCATCGGCTTCTCCCGGGTGTATTCCTCGAGCACCTCAGCGCTGACGCCGGCCACGCGGCCGATGATGAAGAACAGGCGGCCGACCAGCGGCGGAAATCCCAGATCGACGAGGATGGCCGCGAGCGCGCCGTCGATGTTCAGCGGGATTGGCTTGATCAGCTTTCGGATGGCATCTTCGAGCGCCCGTGCGATTCGTACGCCATCACGAGCGAGCCCCGCCTTCTCGGCAAGGTCGAACAGCACCGCCACTCGCGGATCGATCTCGGAATGCACTCGGTGGCCGAATCCCGGTAGACGCGATCCGGCCGCTTTGGCTTCAGCCACCAGCGCGAACGCTGCGGCCTCGATCGACAGTCCGCCGGCCGCCATGCGCGCCATCCCCGACGCGATCAGCTCCATGCAACCGGATCCGGCGCCGCCGTGTTCGTCGCCGATCGTCAGCAGTCCCGCAGCCACAGCGGCAGAGAGCGACGCCCGATTGCCGGAGGCCGCCAGCCGCGCGGCGGCACAGGACGGCGCGCCGGCACCGTGATCCGCGACGCCGATCAAGATGGCATCGAGCAATCGGCGTTCGTCAGCCGTGGGCAATCGGTCGTGATGCAGCAGAAAAATGAGATCGGTGAAGGACGAACGCCGCATCAGTTCGCGAACGTCGTAGCCCTTCACGCGGATGTGCGCGGGGCCGGCATCGACGATGGCGGTGCGCCAGGAATCCATTGCGGCTCTGCGGATTATGACGGTTCACCGCGTTCGCGAACAGGTGTAACGGTAACAGCACCGTAACGCTGTTCGCATCGCCTGTCGCGGATGTTAACGTGCCAACCCACGAGCGCCGTTCCAACTGCTCGCGCCAAGCGGGACGTTCCCGCAGCTGGCAGCCGGTCGTGCTCCGGCTGGTCGTGACGAGTTCGAACGGCGCGTCCTGACATGCTGGCGCGTCTGAGGCTCCGCCTCGCTGGTGATCTGTCCTCGCGACGGGAGGTGCGGTGGTGAAGGAGTTCCGAACGCTACTCGGCGTCGTTGTTCTCGGCTTCGCCGCGGCCGCGCCGGTTGGGGCGCAGGAGGTCGCGGGATCGCAGGTATCCGGCATCGTTCGCGATTCCAGCAACGCTGGAATTCCTGGCGCGGAAGTCACCATTACCAAGACCGACACCGGAATGGTGCGTACGGTCTTCACCGGCCAGGACGGCGCGTACGCGCTGCCAAACCTCCCGGTCGGCCCC
Source organism: Acidobacteriota bacterium (assembly GCA_046728115.1). GTDB lineage: Bacteria > Acidobacteriota > Vicinamibacteria > Vicinamibacterales > CAVVIG01 > CAVSWN01. Next base: position 9,923 of record JBKPDW010000250.1, read on the forward strand.
TATCAGCTGAAGGTCGCGCTGCAGGGATTCAACACGTACGTGCGCGACGGCATCGTGCTGCAGGTCGGCACCAATCCCGAGATTAACGTGACGCTCTCGATTGGCGCGATCAGCGAGCAGGTGATCGTCACCGCGAACAGCACGCTCGTCGAGACGCGGAACACCGGCGTGGGCCAGGTGATCGACAATCAGCGGCTGATGGAAATGCCGCTGAACGGGCGGGCATCGACCGAGCTCATCTATCTCTCCGGGCTGGCGACGAGCGCGCCTGCGGGCGACCTGAACACGAACAAGAACTTTCCGACCGCGACGATCTCGGTGGCCGGCGGACAGGCCAACGGCATCACCTACATC
>JBKPDW010000251.1:0-7353 GCA_046728115.1 Acidobacteriota bacterium
TGTCGAGCTCGGCTCTCGCTTGGATCAGTGTGGCCTCCGGACGAAGCCGACCAAATACTGACAACCAGGTGTCGCTGCGACTTGTGAGTTTGTGTTCTTGGCCCGGCATCGCCGGCGCCTGCATCATCGTCGGTACCCAGACATCCGCCAGAGACAGCGGCTCTGTTTGCGGCACTTCAGAAGGCGCGACCCCGACGATCGTAAATTCGCGGCTATTGAGGCGCAGGGGTTGACCGACGATCAGCGCGTTTCCGCCCAGCTTGGTTTGCCACAACCGGTGGCTTACGATCACGACGGGACCGGCGTCGGGCACAGCGTCTTCTTCAGGGAGGAAGCCCCGACCTAGGGCGGTGTGGACACCCAATGTCGAGAAGTAATTCCCCGAAACGACCGCACCCCAGACGACGTCGGTCTGCGAGGCACCAGACTGCCCATCTCCCAACCTCATGCTGAAGGGGACCGGCCACGAGGACGCGGCCACCGACTCGAACGACTGAAGCCTTGCGCGGAGATCCGCGTAGTTCGGATATGACATGCGTCCGTAGACGTTGGCTCCCGATCGACCCGAGAAGACGCGACAGAGGCGTTCCGGATCCGGCACAGAAAGTGGACGGAAAATCAAAGGATTCAAAAGGCTGAAGATTGCGGCGTTTGCGCCGATGCCGAGCGCGAGCGTCAGGACGGCTGTGACTGCGAAGGAGGGCTGCTTGCGCAACACGCGCACCGCGTAGCGCAGGTCCTGCCAGAGATTTCCGATGAGAGAGCCATGGGGCGCTCCCGGTGTGATGGGCGGCGGGACGTGGGCTTGACGGAGCATTCGCATGTGCTGCGCGAACACATCAGGCCCGCGCAGTTCCTCGAGCGCGAGACTACGTGCATCGACATCAGGTGCTCCGCCATCGCGGAGTTCCTCGTACCGCAGGTCAAGATGCTGCGATAGCTCCTCGATGATTTCTGACTCTCGGCTAGGACTGAGGCGCAGCGGCGCCAAACGTCGACGGAGATCTTCGGTCCAATCAGGCATGGTCGACACCCGTGATGAGGCCCATGGCGTGAACGAACGTCTTCCAGGTATCGCGTTGGCGCCTAAGAACGCGGCGGCCCTCCGAGGTCAGACTGTAGAAGCGGCGCCGTCGCTGTACCGGCTTCTCGACCCACCGGCCGTGCAGCCACCCACGTTCTTCCAGCCGATACAGGAGCGGGTAGAGTGACGCGACGTGGAACTTGAGCTGCCCGGCCGACTGGGTCTCGATCAGCTTGCTGATCTCATATCCGTGACGGGCGCGCGGTTCGACGATCGAGAGGATGATCAGCTCCGCCGAGCCCTTCTTCAGTTCGCGGTCCAGCATCCGCCGGTTAATAGCTGTCATAACCACATATGTTATAGCCATTCGCTAGCGAAGCGGGCGATGGACACCGACCCACACTAAAGCGCGTTAACGTATACGCGATCAGCGATTTAACCTTCCAAGACGATCACTCCGTGTGCGTCCGTAAACCTCGACGTTCCTCGAGGTTTCGAGGGTCACATATCACATTCCTATCACAATGCGCACTGCTTACTTAGCGACTGTGCGCTCGTTCACGTCGCAGGCTGCGGATCTTGCCCTGAAACAAGGCACGCCCAACCCTCTTCGCCCATGACTCCGGGAAAGACCCCACCGACCGAGGTGCGTCGCTGATGGAGGCAGCGTGCCGCCGTGCTTGCGATACGTGCACTCGAGGAGTAATGGTGATGGTTAGGTTTGCGAGCTGTCGATTTGGCGTAATCGCCGCGCCGCCGCGCGCACAGATTCTGTTTGGCCTGTCGCAGCAATCAACGGCGGAACGGCCGAGCCATCTCATTCCCTCGCCAGCGGAAGGTGGAGACGAGGCTTTAACGCACGCATCCCGCGGCCACGGGCTGCGAGATCACGAACAACGTGAGGCGCTGCCAGGGCGCGGGGAGGTTTTCATGCGACGCCAACAGACAGTTATCGCAGGCGGTGCAGCCGTTGCGCTTGCGGCACTGGGATATCGCGCGTGGAGTCGAGGCGTATTCGCCGGTGCGACTGGTTCGGCGTACACACCGTGGGACGACTGGGGCGGTAACGATCTGGACGGAACCCGGAGGCCGCTTCGCGCGGCCACGCTTGCCGCCAGCCCGCACAATACGCAGCCGTGGCTCTTCGACGTGACTGGTGACGCCGTTGATGTCTATGCGGATCGCGCACGCCACCTGGGCTCCTTTGACCCGTTTCGTCGAGAAATGCACCTCGGATTGGGCTGCGCGATTGAGAACCTCGTGCGCGCGACGCGGGTCTTCGGCTTCGCTGCCGACGTGCAGCCGGCGAACGGACGGCTCGAGCTTGCGCCGGGCCGGCAGCCGGTCCTTGCCGCACACATTGCGGTCACAGCGGTTCAGCCGCTGCACGATCCGTTGTTTGAGGCGATCCCCAAGCGACACACAAACCGTGGCCCGTATCGCGAGGACCCGATTGCGCCAGAGCGATTGCAGGAGCTGACCGATCTCGTGTCGACGCCGTCAGTTCGCCTCGCGCTTCTGGTCGACAGGGGCGCGCGTCAGGAGTTCGGCGCGCTGATCGTCGCGGCGACCGAGCAGATCGTTGCCGATCGTGAGATGTCGATGGACAGCTTCAGATGGATTCGCGTCGGCAAACGCGAAGTGTGGGCCCATCGCGACGGAATCACAATCGATGCGTCAGGGACCAGCCGCCTCAAGACCATGGCGGCAAAGATGCTGCCCGACCTCGATGCGATGGCGATCGATCGGATCTGGCTCGACACGACGCGAGACGTCCACGCGCCGACGGCGTCGGTACTCGGCATGATCCTAGTACCTGACCGGTTGGATATGGCTCAGTCGATTGAAGCGGGAAGGGCCTGGCAGCGGCTGCATCTGGCGGCGACGGCGCGGGGCATCGCCGCCCAGCCTCTCAACCAGCCCGTCGAAATGATTGACCGTCATCACATGCTCGGCAAACAGGACGAGTTTGGCTCCGCGCTTGCCAAGCTGGCGCATGCAGACGGCTGGGAACCGACCTTTGTCTTCAGGCTCGGCTACGCGGAGCGCGAAGCGCCGCGCTCGCCGAGACGACCGCTGGCCAGCGTCGTGAAGGGCGTGTTATCACCCGCGGATTGACATCAGCGGCACAGCCCAATCACTCCCACGTGGCGAAGAAAGGTACGAGTGCCCTCCACGTCAGAGACCGACGGCCTCACACCGAGCTTCGCACGCGTGATTGGGCCCTTTCTCGTCATCGTTCCGCACGTCGTCACGCACAGCCTACATGAACGTGCGCGGCGCCGCGTTCCGCGAAGGAACGTCGCGATCGAAGGACGTGGCGCCCGTAAGTGTTAGCAAGAGATTGGAGAACCTATCACAATGGCAAGATTCTAAACGGCTGGTCGACTGAAGACGGGCCCGGCCGCTTCGGCGCCATCGCTGGCCCGTGCGCCGACGGCCTCGTAGAACCAGGACGCGCGCTCGTCGAGCAGGTTCCAGAAGTCTGTTGGATTATCGGCGTCGAGCTGCAGCGCGAAGTCCCAGTGCGCATCGGCTCGATACTTGCCGTCCGCAAACCGCCGGTCCGCGGAGTTGGCCTTGGCCATGGCTTCGCCGACCGTGGCCGCCTCGGTGAGGATCTTCGTCTGCCGTGCGTCCGGCGTGAACGGCTTGCCCTTTTCCAGGCCGAGCGGCCGTAACATCGCATGAAAGAACGACCAGCGCTCCGACGCCGCGCGCGTCACCGGTGGAATGGGATTGGCTCCTGCGTCACGCGACCTTCTTCGGACGACTGTCGACGCCTATCCCGAAGATCGCGGGATCGGATCAGACAGGACTCGTTCGCTGAGATAGGCTGGGCCGGGACGCGAACCGGTTCCAGGCGCCGCCGCGATCCATGGGCAGGCCGACGTTATCGCGGCTGATCTGCTTCGCGAGTCTCGAGGAAGGCCGCAAGCTCGCGATTGTCAGGGAAGTCGTGGGCAAGGCTTCGCGCGACATCGGTCGCGCGCTCCATATTACGCTCGCGGACCTCCATGTCCCACAAGGCAAATTCGGCTTCCGCGTGCGCGAAGAAGTCCGATTCCATCTGGGCGGCCTCACGCACGGCGGTCAGCGCGTGCTTCCGGTTGCCGCCGCCCAGCACCCAACGGGTGCCCCAGGGCATTTTGGTGTCGACGATGTAGTCGATCCAGGCGCGTGCAACGCGCGCGCGCACGTGCCGCGGATTGTGTGTGAGCACCGCGTCGAGGGACCGTCTCGCTTCCCAGTACTCGTCCCAACCGGTCTTCCGCCGCAGGGGTCCGAGCTGGAGCCAGAGGTAGTTCAGATCCAGCTTACCGAGGAAGAACAACGCCGCTTCGTCGCCCGGAGAAGACCGGAGCGTCGTTCGGGCCGCGTTCTGCCCGCGGTGGATGTCCGCGAGGAATTCGGCGATCAGGTCCGGGCACGCCGCGCAGCGTGTGAGTGCATCTTCCTTGTCGGGGCGCGCTTGGAGCAATGCTTTGAGTTGAAAGAGCAACGCGGAGCTGCGCAGCTCGTCATTTGCCAGATCTTCGGTGTCCAATACCCGGAGGGCGAGTGCCAACCCGGCAGCCGCCTCATAACGAGCATTGTAAAAGAGGCTCTGTGCATCGGTCAGTGCCGGCTGATCAAGCGCTGCGCGTTCAGGGCTCGACTGAAAGGACCCGCCTGCCTTCGGACTGGTGATCGTCCCGATATACATCGCGACCACGACGCAAATGACCCGCGCCGGGATCCGTTGGGATCGTTCGGATCCACATGCGCTCTTCGAGTGTCGTGCGGCGTTGTGGGAATCCGACATGCGCTCTCTCGACGGCGGTTAACTGCCCGTAGGATGCCCCTCCCAACAGCATCAATACGTCGGAATCGAACGAGACGCTGTGCAATCCAGGACACGTACGGCTCGGTCCGTCCTAGGCGAGAGGGCGCTTTCGCTCGCAACGGACCCATCCAAACTCTGATCGCAGACATCTGAGTGGGCTGTGCGAAACGGTACACCTCCGACGCGTGCTCGACCGTTAAGCTGACCGAGGTTTCCGAGAGCGTCCATTCTCCATTTCGGCGCGCCCAAAGAGCACTTACGAACGAGAACACCATGACGAAATCGGCAGCGATGCTCGAACAGATCGTGTCCCGCCTTCACGAACAAGCCTTGGAGATGGCGAGCCTCCGCGCTGCACTCGACATCCAGTTCAAGCGCATCGCCGAGATGCAGGCAGAGCTGGATCGGCTGCCATCTGCTCGCAGACGGCGCCAGACGCTCAATGCCCTGTTGGCACAACCACCGTCGCATAACGGCGACAGGCACACTTAGCGGCCGGTTCCGCATGGGACCTTGCTTCGTGTTCTGCTTCCGTGTACCGGATCACCGGCGCCGCCGCGTCCCGACATGGAGGCTGTGTCGTGCGCAGTTCCTCACGATGCGTGTGCGTGGAGTAATCCGGCATTCCCGCGGATCTCTCAGGAGACGCTCGCGGAAATGATCGGCACGACGCGCTCGCGCGTGAACTTCTTCATGAACAAGTTCAAGAAGCTCGGGTTCATCGAGTACAACGGCGGCCTCAAGGTGAATCACTCCCTCCTGACGGTCATCCTGCACGATTAACGTCGACAGACCGCGTCGAGCACGGCGAGACCTCGACATTCTGCAGCTGTGCTCAAACGCACAGACACACGTCAGCAATTGCGGCAGACTGGAGTGCGTAGGATGCGCGGATTGCCTCCGCTCGCGTGGTGGGTGTGAGGCGGCTCGCACTTGCAAGGGAGAGATCACCATGCTGTACACGATCGCCGTCATTCTGCTGATCGCCTGGCTGCTGGGCCTCGTCGGGACGTTTACGGTCGGCCCGATCCTTCATGCGCTTTTAGTCGTCGCGATCGTGTTGTTCGTCGTCGGGCTGGTGAGCGGCCGTCGCACGCTGGCATAGGGTCACACAGGGAGAAGAAGCATGAACACTGTCTGTAAGATCGTGGGTGCGATCGCTCTCATGACGGTTGTCGCGGGCCCGCTGGCGGCGCAGGAGAAGATCAAGGAAGGCGCGGCGAACACAAAGGATGCTGTTGTCAAAGGCGCGAAGGTCGGGGTCGCAAAAACCAAAGACGGACTGAGTAAGACCGGCGAAGTGATGACGGACGGATGGATCACGACGCGTGTCCATTCACGCTTCGTGGGCGAAGCGCTCCTGAAGAATAGTGACATCAGCGTCGATACCGACAACCACGTCGTGACGTTGAAAGGCACCGTCAAGTCGCGGAACGGTCGCACGAAGGCAGGCAATATCGCGAAGCACACGGAAGGCGTGCATCGAGTGGTGAATCGGTTGGCCATCGGATAGACGCGAAGATCGACGGCAGGAGGCGGTGACTCGGCTCGAGTCGAGTCAGTCGGATGAGTCTTGGCAAGCACGCGACCATCGGGTGCACCTCGGCGCGAGGTCGGCAGACGTGCCCTTCTTCTGTGCGGCGCCGTCACGGCGGTGCTCGTCGCGTCTGCGAGCGCCGCAGGCCCGGATCGGAGTCTCGCCCGCGCCGGGGCTCGACGTCGGCTTTCAGCTGCTCTATGAACTGAAGCCTGCGGCAGCGCGAGCGTAGTTTGCGGAGTGGCAGACGAGCCATGCGGGAGACCCGCTGGAGCGTGTCGGAAGCGGCAAGCTATCTCTTCGAGGAGTGCTACCGGCAGGGTGTGCTGACGTCCGAGTTCTTTCTGGACGACAAGCGGCTGTTGGGTGAGGTGGCGGTCGCGCCGGACCCAGCGGGCCGCGCGGCGTTCTTCGCCGCGGACCAGCGGGCGCGCGATCTGTCGCAGCTGCGGTTGACCACGAACGCGGACGATGCAGACGCGCTCTTTGCGATGACGCTGGCCGATGCAGGCCGACTATGCCGCGCTGATTGAGAAGCATCAACTGGACGCCCTGCGCATGATCCGCAACGCCGGCGATTACGCCAAGCGACTCTTGCAGGTCGCGCCGGACGCCGCCGACGCTTACCTGGTCCTGGGCGCGGCGAATTACGTGATCGGGAGCCCGGCGCTGCACAAGCGGCTCTTTCTCCGCTTCGCCGGAAACCGCCGCGACAAACGCGAAGGAATTCGGCAGCTCGAGATTGTCGCCGCGCGCGGCCGCTACCTCCGGCCGTTTGCGAAAATTCTGCTGGCGCTGGCGGCCCTTGCGCGAGAAGCAGACCGGTCTCGTCAGGGCGCAGCTGACGGCGCTCGTCGCGGAGTTTCCGCACAACCCGCTGTTTGTCGGCGAACTGGCCAAACTCCGGGACACGACGCAGCCGTGAGCGGTGGCGCGTTCGAGAGCGTGTGCATGTGTTCAATCCAT
>JBKPDW010000252.1:0-10045 GCA_046728115.1 Acidobacteriota bacterium
CGCGCCGGTCCGCCACTCGCTTCGGATCCTTGCCATCCTCGAACGCATTCTTGATGTGTGTGCCGTCGCAAAATGGTTTGATCGTCGATCCACCGCAACGGCAGAGCGCGACGATCGGGGGCACGATCAGTTGCTGGCCCAGCCAGTCGGTGATGCTGACGACGTTCGTCACGATGTAGGGACCGTTTTTCTGCGGCCGGATTTTCTGTGTCCCGCCCACCTCGATCTCGCGAAGGCGCTGGATTCGTGCCGGAATAATCGCCGCGCCACCCGACAACGTGGTCGAAGCCAGCTGCAACGCCGCGACAGCCTCGTCGATCGATCGAAGCTCGTCGCTTTGTCCTCGCAACGCAGTCACGGCAAGCGTGAGATTCCAGAGGTGATCCTCGGGATTCACGACGGGGAGCGTGGCCGTGGGCGTGCTCGTCTCTTCGATGCCCGGCCCAGAAGCATCTGCCAACACGCGCGCTGCCGACAACAGCAAGCGGGCCTTCCCGTCCGCAGGCGCGCTGCTGTCCAGCAGCTGGTGTGCTTCGCTCGCACAGCGATTCAGGTCTTTTGCAAATGTGTCAGCCATCGTGGTGCTCCGCGAGCAATGCACACCTTCGACCTATGACGATACAGAGCGAACGAACGTGACATGAGTGTCGCCGGGACCGCCTGAGCCCTTTGAAATGAACGCGTTACCTGTCACGGCCGAGTCACAGTCCGCAGTCAGTGTCACATTTTCAGCGGGCGATCCGTCATCGTGACAAGGGATTGGACGGAGGTGACGTTGGAAGAGCTGCCGCACCTCGCGCCGCTGGATGGACATGAAATCCGTGTTCGACATCATTGCGGACGCGAACCGGCGGGCGATCTTGAACCTTCTCGCCTCGTCCGAACAATCGGTGGGAGACATTGAACGTCAACTTCGCCTGTCGCAGCCGACCGTCTCCAAGCACTTGGGAGTGCTACGCGAGGCCGGTTTTGTGGAGCGCACCGTGGATGCCCAGCGCCGTCTCTACCGAATGAAACCACAACCTCTTCAGGAGGTGGATTCCTGGCTGACGCCGTTCCGCCGGTTCTGGTCCCCTCCCGATGGTGCATACGAACGAATAGCTCGATCAACACACACGAAAAAAGAAGATAAGGAGAACACGATGAACATCCTCTTGTGGATTGCCCAAGCCGCGCTCGCCCTGCTGTGCCTGTCGGGGGGTGCATACAAAGTGTTGAAGTTCGACGAGCTCGCGAAGCAGATGCGTGCGGTCTCGCACGGCAGATGGCGCGCCATCGGCGTGCTCGAGATCGCCTGCGGGATCCTGCTCATCGTCCCCGCCGCCACGAACTGGATGCCGGTTTTGACCCCGCTCGCCGCGGCTGCGCTCGGACTGGAAACGCTCGCCCTCTCCGGGCTGTACGCGCGGTATTCGCGCAAGCTGACAGCGGCCAACCCGCTGGTCTGGAGTGTCGCGATGGCGTTCATGGCGGTGTTCGTGGCGTACGGCCGCTCATGATTCAGTCCCCGGACCTCAGTTCGTCACTCGTAGTGCCGCATCCGTGCCCAGAGTGTATTCAGCGGCACGATCGGCTGACGGGCAACATAGATCGGCATCCGGGCGCGCCAGCTCATACAGTACTCACAGTGGACTTCGTCCACGAGTGCAGATTCGCGGAACAGACGCTTCAAGTCCGGCGGGTTCGCACCCACCGCGATGAGCACGTCGGCGTCCCTGTGCCCCGCGCTCCACAGGTAGTAGCTGTTGTGGGCGCCTCGTTCGATCGCGATCGAACTGGCCGCGATCTGCACGATCGGCGGAATGGCCGACACCGCAAGCAGGCCGACAATCCATCTGCGTGGTGTCGGGTCGGGCCTTCTCATCGACGGACGCGCCGTTATTCGTTGCGCAGCGCGACGATCGGGTCGACGGTCGTGGCTCGCCGCGCGGGCACATAGCTGGCGACGATCGCGATCACAGTCAGGAAGATGGCGACTCCACCGAAGCTGAGTGGATCGGTTGGCGTCACGTTGTAGAGTACCGTGCCAATCACGCGAGTAATGCCGAAGGCGCCCGCCAGCCCGAACAACTCGCCGATGGCGGCGAGCACGACACCTTGTCGCACGACCAGCCAGAGCACATCGTTTCGGCTCGCGCCGAGCGCCATGCGCACGCCCATTTCCTGGGTCCGCTGCGACGCCGAAAAGGCGAGCACACCGTAGACACCAATGGCAGCAAGGAACAGCGCGACTGCGCCGAAGACGCCGAACATCTGGCCGAACACGCGGTACTGCCAGAAGGTGCCCGTTCGCAGGTCCTCCATGGTTCGAACGTCGAACAGCGGAAGGGCGGAGTCCGAGGCGCGAATCGCCTCGCGGGCGGCCACTGTGACGCCAGCAGGATTCGCGCCTACTCGAATCATCAGCCCTGCAGTCGCGGATGCCGCGTAGGGATACGGCACGTACGCCTCCGGGAGCGGTGGCGTGTCATCCCTGACGCCGACATCGCGGATGTCTGGCGCGACGCCGATGACCGTGAACCACTCGACGGGTTCGACGCCGGCCAAATGAAACCGTTCGCCGATGGCTTCCCTGTCGGGCCACAGGTTCGTGGCCATGGTCTCGTTGATCACGGCGATCGGCGTGCGGCTCATCCCTTCCGCGTCGGTGAGGTCGCGGCCCTTCCGGAGCGCGATGCCGATCGTTCTGAAGAAATGCGGCGTGACCCCGGTGAATCCAATCTGCGGTTCTTCATTAGGCGCGAAGGTGCGCCCATCGACGATCGCGGCGGCGCCGCCGCCCCCGCCGCCAAAGGGAATAAAGTTCGAGGCGGACGCTGATTGCACGCCGGGCAGACGTTCGACACGGCGGACGATGTCGTCCACGCGCTGGATCCGCGAACGGTCCGTCGCGTAACTCTCGCCGGTCATGTAGAACCGGAGGGTCATCAGTGGCGACGTATCGAACCCGACGCGTGCGTCCTGGAAGTTAAAGAAGCTTCGAACAAACAACGACGCGCCCACCAACAGCACGAGCGCCAGAGCCATTTCGATGATCACGAGCGCATGTCGCGCACGCGCCCGGCGTCCGCTGTGTCCCGAGCCGCGTGCACCGTCGCGCAGCGTGTCGATCAGATTGAGTCGTCCCGCTTGCAGCGCGGGAGCGAGGCCGAAGATGATGCCCGTCAATCCCGAGACCAGCACCGTATACGCGATCACGCGGGGGTTCACCTGCCAGTGAATGAAGTACGGGAGGCTGTCTGGGGGGACGGCTTGATCCAGCAGCCATGTGCCTAGATAGGCGACCGCCACACCGATGGGCGCCGCGACGAGTTGAATCGTACCGGGATCCTCGGAGAGCAATTAACGTGAGTCAGGCCACTGCGGCCTGCTCATAGTAGCGCGCTTCGTACTCCGCCGGCGGCACATAGCCAATCGGTTCGAGCAGCCGGCGATGATTGAACCAATCCACCCAGTCCAGCGTCGCGAATTCCACCGCCTCGAGATCGCGCCAGGGTCCCAGTCGGCGAATGACCTCGGTCTTAAAGAGCCCGATGATGGATTCGGCGAGCGCGTTGTCGTACGAATCGCCGCCGCTGCCCACCGACGGCGCAATGCCGGCGTCGGCCAGCCGATCGGTGTAGCGCATCGACAGGTACTGCGTCCCGCGATCGCTGTGATGTACCAGCCGGTCGGGCGCGTTGCCGCACCGGTCGTAAATCGCTTGCTCGAGGGCATCGAGGACGAAGTCTGTCGCCAGGGACGAGGAGACCCGCCATCCGACAATGCGTCGCGCAAAGACGTCGATCACGAACGCGACGTACACGAAGCCGCGCCACGTCGCGACGTAGGTGAAGTCCGAGACCCAGAGTTGATTCGGCCGCGTCGCCGTGAAGTGCCGATCAACGAGATCGCCCGGCCGATCGGACGTTGGCTGCGACTGCGTCGTGATTGTCCAGGCGCGACCGCGCACCGCGCCAGCGAGCCCCATCTCCCGCATCAGGCGACGGACCCGGCACCGCGCGACACGCAGGCCTTCACGGCCCATTTGTCGCCACACCTTGCGCGGCCCGTAGACCTGGTGGTTCTCCGTCCAGATGCGCTGAATGATCGCCCGCAGCACCGCGTCGTACTGCGCGCGGGCCGAGCGCTTCGTCGGATCGCGTTGCTCGGCTTTGTGCCGAAAGTAGGTCGACGGGGCGATCGGCAGCACCCGGCAGATCGGCTCGACCCCGTACGCGGTCCGATGGTCGTCGATAAACGCCACCATCACTTCGCTCGGCGGTCGAGCTCCGCCTGTGCGAAATACGCGGACGCCTTTTTCAGAATTTCATTCGCCCGTCGCAGCTCAGACACTTCGCGTTCGAGCTGCTTCAGGCGCTGGCGTTCGTCCGTCGTGAGACCAGGACGCTGGCCGGCATCGCGCTCCGCCTGGCGGACCCACCGCCGCAGCACTTCAACCGGACAGCCGATCTTTTCTGCGACGGACCGAATCGCTCCCCACTGCGACGGATAATCGGGCGCGTGCTCGAAGACCAGCCGCACCGCCCGCTCATGCAACTCCGGCGAGTACTTGCTTCGTCGTCCCATGGGCCCCATCCTCCCTCTGAATGGGCCCTCCGACAAAGCCGGTACGATTCAGTGAAGCCGAAACGCACGCTGCTCGAACTCCATACCCTGATCAAGACGTAGAATGGGTGTTGCCGTCGATGAGACAAATGTTCGCGGTAGTCGTACTCGTATTGTGGGCGGCTGCCTCGCCGGCCGCACAGACGCAGGGCCGCGTCAGCGTGGGCGCCTCGGTCACCTGGGTCAACCTAACCGACAGTGAAGTCCAATCGCTTGTCGGCTGGGGACCCCTCGTCCGTCTGAATCCCAAAAAAGGTTGGGGCCTTGCCGGCGGACTCAGTTGGTTTCGCGCCAATATCGACAACCCAACGGGCACCAGTGGTGACTTCATTAAGTTGCGTGTCCGTCCACTCATGGGCGGTGTCGCGTATACCGTTGGAGAACAACCTGTCCTCGTCAGTTTCTCAATTGTCGCGGGACCTTCGTTCAACAACCTCGAGTTCGACGAGGATTTCTTGAGGTCATTGCCACCAGGATCGATACAACCCGAACTTGATGCGAGCACCAGTTTCGCGGTGAGACCAGGTGTCGGCCTGACATGGACGGTTGCTCCGCGCGTCGCCGTCGTGGGGTTTGGCGGCTACAGCATCAATCGACCGGACCTCTTCTATCGCTCGCCGTCAGGGCAGGAATTCCGGAACCGCTGGAAGGCGGACGCCATCCTGCTCAGTGTCGGACTAGTCTATTCGCTGTTCTGAGGCGGGGTACGCTTGGGAATTCGTGCGTGTGGGGTGCGCAAATTCAAATCGACGTCAAATGGCGGCGATTTTCCGCCAACCGTGGGGCATGCGCCCATTTTTGTTGCCCTTGACAAATCGAAGCGGTAGGATAAGTTTGTCGGGTGAAGGTTCGCGAGCTGCTTGACCTCCTCGAACGGGATGGGTGGACGGTCGTTCGGCAACACGGCAGCCATCGTATCTATCGACATCCAACCAAGGTCGGTCAGCTGGTCGTGCCGGTGCATGGCTCAAAAGAGCTCGCGACAGGCACGTTAAACAGCATCCTGAAGAAGGCGGGTCTCAAATGACTGAGCCGTTGAAATATGCCGTTGTCATTGAGCGCGCTGATACGAATTACTCGGCGTACGTGCCGGACCTTCCTGGCTGCATTTCAGTCGGGGACACGATCGAGGAGATCGAACGCAATATCCGCGAGGCGATTACCCTGCATCTCGAGGGGCTCCGCGAGCATGGCGAGGTCGTGCCAAAACCAACAACCAAGGTCGACTACGTTGACGCGCACTGATGGCTAGGAAGAATCCGCACGCGGTCGCGCTCGGTCGCAAGGGGGGGAGGGCCCGCACGCCAGCGAAACTTGCGGCGGCTCGACGCGCCGCACAATTCGCGGGCCGCAAGCCGAAGTTTCAAGTCGGCGATCGGGCCCGTGCGAACGATCAGGCTCCCGTCGGTTACCGTTGCCGCGAAGGATTCGTCACTGAAGCGGGGCCTGGGAAGTCGGAGTATCGAGTCGAGTTTGACGATTCCGTTCAGCCGACCACCGGATACCTGATGTCCTGGTGGCTTGAGCACGTTCCGTGATGTCTACAGTGCACCGCCGCGGCGATGGTATATAGCGGAGCGAACAACGTCTGAACCATTTCTGAACAATTTTTTGCCGAATACCAGGCATTACCAGGGTCTGACCCGAGCTACCGGCACGAAGAACCTCCGAGCCAAACGTCTGAGTTACGCTGTTAACCGGAGGGTTGCTGGTTCGAGTCCAGCCTGAGGAGCCAATCTCCAGTTTTGCCCCCATTCGCGAACACGTCGAACGGCTTAATGTACGTCGGCGAAAGACTTCCGCGATCGAACGTGGAGTTCGATACAACGGTTTTCACGAGACGCGCCTGTTCGCGTGGATTTTTCGTAACGTACGACGAATAGGCACTTTGCGCGAGTTCTAGAATCTGGAGTCCGGCGGCCTCATAGGCCTCACTCGCGCCCTCGTGACGCTCCATCTCGGCTCGCACTCGCCTCAGTTGTTCCTGCAGCTCGCTTGATTTCGTGGTCCAGAGCTCATCTGAGATCGCATCGCTCAGGCGATCCTCGTAGACACGATCGAGTTTCGAGCGCAGCAGTATCTGTTGCTGCTGCAGGCGCAGCATCGACGTCCGAACGAACTTCTCCTTGTCTGCCTGGCTCTCCCGAAGCACAGTCGCCAGCTTGCCGGCGAGTTCGTGCGGGATGCGGATTTGTTTCAGGATCTCGCCGAACTGACGAACCAGTTCCTCCTCGCGCACGTACGTATTGCCGCATGGACCACGGTGGCCGGTGCAGTGGTAATAGACGTACTGGCCTTTCTTCGTCTCCGCTGTGAATGCGCAACCACAGCGGCCACACGTCACCACGCCGGCGAATGCGTGTTGCCGTTTCGTGTGGCGAGGATGATTGGCTGCGGCAAACACATCCTGGACTCGAGTGAAGAGATCGCGCGAGATGATCGGCTTGTGCGCTCCGTGATGCAATTGCCCCAACCAGTAAAAGTCGCCGTAGTAGATCGGATTCTGGAGCAGCTGATGGATCTTGGCTTTCACCAGCGCGGAACCGCCGGTTCTGTTCGTGAGCCCGACCGATGCTGCTTTCTTGGTCAGCGCCTTCAGCGAGTACTGACCTGACGCGTACCACTCGAAGAGTTTGACGATGATGGGAGCCCGCTCGGGATCGGGCTCGATACGATGTGTCGCGAGGTTGTTCTGGTAGCCGACCGGCGCGACGGTTGGCCAGTGGCCCTGCCTGGCCTTCTCGATCATCCCTTTGCGAACTTCTTCGCCAAGGTTGTCGATGTAGTTCTTGGCCATCAAGACCTTGATCCCGTGCATGAACTTCTCGGATGACCGCGAATCCTCGGAAAGGACAACGTTCTCTTTCACGAAGTGGACTTCGATGCCGAGCTCGTCGATCGTGACCCAGTCCTTGATGTTGCGGTACAGGCGGTCCGTCTTCTCCACTAGAAGGATTCGACATGAAGACGATTTCTTCCGCAGGAATGCGACCATCTCGCCGAACGACGTACGGCCGGCGCGTTTCGCGGTTTCGACGTCCTCGAATTCCTGAACGACGTGGATGCCTTCACGCTGCGCGTACTCGCTGAGCAGCTGCCGCTGCGCGGGAATTGAGAAGCCCTGCTCTTGCTCCTTGGATGAAACACGGACGTACATGACCGCAGTGCGACCCGGTGAGGGTTTGGCGGCAGACTGCTGGCGGCCACGGCTCTTCATGGCTGTTCAGATTGCGGAACGGTGCCAGTGCCGTCGGAAAGGCGTTCCAATGACCATTCTTGCAGGATGGCGAGGTAGCGCGCAACCGGCTCGAGGAATTTCCGCTCGACGTCGTCGAGCGATTCTACCGGCGGCGCCTTGCGAGACACGAATCGCTTGTTGGCCGCCAAGCGGTGGCCTTCCTCACGATTGCAAGGCCGCGCGATTCTCGGCATGAACTGTCCTCGGTCAAGCGAGCCCAGGCGCAGCCACAAGGCTGCGCCTGGATTCGTCGGCCCTACGACGCGGCCTCCGCTGCCGATTCGTGCTCGTACTCGACGTACGCCTGAAGCACGAGATCGCGTACACGTTCCTGTGCGCTCGTATCAGCAATGGGCCGCAGCAGCGCGAAGCTGCGGCGCTCACCGTTGACGGCGTACTGGCGCGCCGGGAAGGTGACGTTGCGACCACCACCGGACCGGCGTTCCCATACGGCGAAGCCAATCAACTTCAAACCGTCGAGAACGCCATCGGTGAAATGCAGCTCGGCATCCGCGAGTTTGCCGGGGGGGTTGCCCTTTTCGTTCGGAACGATTTTGACGACGGTACTCATAACGTGACCTCCAGAAAAGCTCGCCAGTACGACGAGCGGTTGACGGCGACGAGTGGGATGCGCGAGTCATGCGGCCGCCCTACTCTGCGCGATTTGCGGGAAGGGCACGAAGCTAACGTTCGAACACGTTCCACCACGTGCTGCTGGCAACGTGGACGACGCGGTTGTTTACGGGATTGACGAGTGGCTAGGTCGCGATTTGGACACCGGCGAGATGCCCAGTGGTTACGCGCAGCCGCAAGGCACCGGGGCAATCAGCATTTGCAAAACGTGCAACGAGTATTCCGGCAAGTGGTATGTGCCTTACTTCGCGAAGTTCACGCGCGCCGGGGTGTCGATCTTCCGTCAGCTACAGCAGCAAGCCGTGATCGAGGAAGCCACCGCATCCGTGAATGGAAGGTGATCGATTTCGGCATCATGAAAATGCGCGCTCTGCCGGTCACGAAGCAGATCGTTGCGTCACTGCTCGCGATCAACGACCCGGCATTTGCCGAGAAGAACCCCGCCCTTCGCGAGTTCGTGCTTGATCACGAACATCGCGGATTGCCAGACAAGTATCGGCTGTATGCGTGTCTCTTCAACGGTCCACTGGCGCGATTCGCAGGACTGGCAGTGGAGTTAAATGTCGAGACGCAGAAGGCAGTCTACATGACCGAACTTGCGCACCCACCGTTCGCGTATTTGCTGACGCTCGAGTCCGAGCCGTCGCAGCCAATCAGCGATATCATCTCGTGGACAACGCGCGGCGTTGACGAAGAGCGTGACGAACGAGTGCCGATGATTCTCGGGTTCGGACACACCGCCCTTCCGGGTGATTACCGTTCCAAGGCAATGGTCGACGCGGATACCGCCGCCAACATCGCCGCGATGGAGAATCAGCCGAAGAACGGCGATGCCGACGAAACCCCGACCCGCTGACAACCTGCTGAATCTGTTTCTGTTTGCCTACGATGACTTTACGTGGGCGACCGCTTCGTTGACGTGGCTCGACCAAGAGCAGGATGGGACCGTCGAACTGCTGGCGAAGCGCGCAGACGGGATGACACTGGCGATTGAGCACACGCTTATTGAGTCGTTCATCGGGGAGCGTGAGGATTTCGAGCGGTTCAAGGCGTTCCTGGCGATCCAAGACGATCCATCCCTCGTCACACCCGGCAAGATCGTTTACATCAACGTGCCACGTGGCGTGCTCGCGAAGGGACAACCGTGGCAGCAAATCGTGAGTGGCGTGCACCAGTGGCTCCGCGCGAACATTCATGCGCTGCCAAACGGTGAGTCGACGCACACGTGCGTCATTGGCAGCGGCGTGCCAGATGTGTCGCTACAGGCGCGGGTCATCCCTGAGCCGAAGTTCTCGGATCACCCGATCATTCGCCGTTACGGGGCAGTGAACGTTGGCGAGACCGTCGAAAAGGCGCTCAAGGCAAAGCTGCCGAAGCTTGTTGCGACGACTGCAGACAAGCGGATTCTGCTGTTGGAACGGAACCAAGAGTGAGTGCTACGGTTAGTTGAAATTCGGGTGGCGACCCCGTATAGGAGTGGGTGTTCCTGACCAGAACAACTCAGCGCCGAAGGAGGGCACCACCCATGGCGCGCAAAGTACGACAGATGCGGAGAAAAGGAAAGCA
>JBKPDW010000253.1:0-7689 GCA_046728115.1 Acidobacteriota bacterium
GTCGTGATGTCGCCGAGATCGATTACGTCCCGCCAACCAAACGACTCCACAAGGTCGCGAACGATCGTCTTCGCGTCGGCGTCGTTGCCACTCAGGAACAGCGTGTGCGTGCCGGGCACTTTCAGGGGATCGACCATCACTTCGCAATTAATCGTGTTGAGCGTCTTCACAACGTTCGCGCGGGGAAACGCCTTCTGAATCTGTTGACCGAGCGATTCAGGCCCGACACCGGCCGGAGGGAGCACGTTGGCGACGTCCACAACGGTCTTGCCTTCGAGATTTGTGGCGCCCGCTGCCCGCAAAGCCTCCAACGACGCGGCTCCGCGGGTGCAGTTGAACACGACCTCGCCGAATGCCGCTGCATCGGCAAACGTGCCGATTTGGCCGCGCGAGCCGACCTTCCTCGCCCATGCCTGAGCCTTGTCGTTGTTGGCGGTCCGCGATCCCATCATCACCTGGTGGCCCAGCGCGACGAGCTTTGATGCGATCGCCTGGCCGACCATTCCCGTTCCAAGGATTCCGATCTTCATCGCTTACCTCACTGTGCTCGAGGGTGGGCCTTTGCACGGCGGCGGCAGTGCTCCCTCATGCTGGGAGTCACTCGGGTTCATCGGCCTTCTCATCGTGCCCGCGCTCGACTTTCGATTCAAGAGGTCCGTCGTGCCGCCAGGTGTGGTGATGATCGGCGATGCGCTCTTCGCGCTCGGGTTCGACTTCATTGCGCGCGTGTATCGGAAAAACTCGTTGACGTCCGCAACAAGTGAAGTCGCGGAGGGGCAGCGGGTCATTGCGACCGGGCCCTACGCGATCGTCCGCCATCCGATGTACGCGAGTGCGTTGTTGTATCTGGTCGGTACTCCGTTGGCGCTTGGCTCGTACTGGGGCTCCTCGCGCTTACGTGGCCAGTTGCCGCACGCTTTTTCCTAGCCGGACGTCGTCTGCCGGCGAAGAAGCCGGGGCGCGAGGATGAGAGCGCCTCCATAGAAAGCCAGCGCGACAAACAGCGTCGCGGGCTTGGAGTAACGAAAATCTTCAGCAACGAGCTTGAGTCCGCCGGCTATCAGCACCGGATACACCAGGTGCGCTGACTCCTTGAAGCGATCAATGCGTCCGACCCTGGCCAGGCCGAGCGCGAGAACCGCCAGGACCATCGTGCGAATGGTTGCGACGTTACCAGGATCGCCGGCCGTTCCGATCGTGCCGGGCGGCACCATCGTCAGCAGCGCCACGATCGCGCCGCCGACCGACCAGGTCAGAACCACCGTCATGATCAATCGAGGCAGCTCGAACCATCCTCCCCACGACTCCGCTTCTCGCGACATCGGAATGAGCCAGCAGACGAGCGTGGCCGTCAGCACCCTCAACGCCGAAAGCGTGAATGGGAGCCACGAGGACGTTGCCGGCGCCAGAAGCGCGTAGGCCGCCGATGACAGCAGCCCGCTTTCGCTCGCAGCGGCAACGACATAACCGGCGGCGTGCAGGTTGAGCGCCACGTGGCGCACGCGCCAGGCCGTCCACGCCGAGAGAATGCTCAGTGCGCCAAACGTCGAAGCCGCCGCTTCGCGCCGGAGCATCAAGTGCGTGCTGACGACGACCAGAACGATGGCGAGCGACGTGTAGAAGTAGAAGTTGTGGCGGAGCCCCTGACGCCTGGCGATGAATCTGAAAGCCACCGCGTAGCAGCCGACGCCGGCGGCGAGATTGATCACGGCCAACGCGCGCTCACCGGCGCCGGTGATGGCGGCCACGTAGACCGCGCCGCCGAAGCCCACGACGAGCGCGACTGCCGTCTGAAGGATTTCGAACGGGATCACGTCCCGACCGCGAATCAACGTGCGGACCACAATGCTCGCCAGGTACCCTGTGAGCAGCAAGAGCTGGACGGCGATGACGAACACGGGCGGATCGGACCAGTCGCGTGTCGAGGCCCGCATCGCCAGGGCCATCACGCTGAGATCCGCGGCGAATGCGACCGGCCACCGTAAGAAGCGCCAGTAGAGGGGGAGGTAGCCAAGCCAGAGCGTCGTGACGCCTAGCGCAATCAAGTAAACCGCAAACGACAGGACGAACCCGGTGGCGGCCATCATCATCAGCGCCAGCATCATGGCGGGCAGCACGACGATCCACGCCACGCTCTGCAGACGCTGGCGCACGGCCACTGCAAGGGCGGCACCTGTCAGCACGGTCATGACCGAAACGCTGGTTTCAGGGCCGAGCAGCTTGAAGCGGGTAACGGCCTCCCAGACCAGGGGGAAGCCGATCATCGACGTGACCGCCGTATGGAACACCGCGCTCAGCCAACGGCCCCCTGCTGCCGCACGGTCTGCCATCACGAGCCACGAGATCCCGTACAGGAGCCCACAGGCGATGCCGATTCGTGGGGGCAGAATCGCAGCATCGGTCAGCGCGCGCAGCAGGTAGGCGCCGCCAAGCGCGACGAATGTTCGTCCGATGAACGACATGATCGCGACGACATCGAAGGCGGAGCCTCCGGCCGCTGCTGCGGCGGGGTCCTCGTCGATCGGCAACGCATCTGCGGGACTCGCGGCGTCGACGGCAGCCGAGGCCGCCATTCCGCTTTCGACGACCGCGAGCCGACGCTCGATGTCGCGCACGGACTGCTGCAGTTCGCGCACGGCCATTTCGACCACGACGAGTCGTTCGTCCACGGCCGCGGCATCACCGTTCGCCCGGACGGCTCGGCCGAGAGCAGCGGAATCGCGCGGTTGCTGAGGCATTTTCGAGCAACCTTTCTCGAAGACCGCCCGGATCAGAGCGCGTCTGGCACCGCCGCAGGGGCGGCAGGCCATGGCGAAGCACGAAGAATCCGTCAAGTCCGAGCATCCGCAGCAGCTCGAAGACCACAACGCCCGGGGCTCTTCGAGAAGAGCTGCTCGCCGCTGACGACGTCCCAGCGAATTGCCCGCGCTCAACTGTGCGGTCCGAAGAGCAAACAGAAAGCCAACGGCGAAACGCTGAAAGGGTGGATCTGCGCCGGAGCGTCGGAACGCAATCGATTTCTGGCCCGCGTGGCTGCCGGAATTCCGGCACTCAGTCCGGGGAACTGGTAACTGCGGCCATTGGACCATCCACGCCGAATCAGCGAGCGGGTACCCTCCTGGGGCCCGGCGCATGATGATTCGCCTGGGCTGCGGGCAAGACGTCGCTCACGAATATGTTACTTGCCGATCCACCGCGGGGACGGTACGCGATCGCGAGGTCGCCCACCCTTCGGCATGTAGCGCCGCACGTCCGCGGCGACACGCACAGGCCACGTGTGAGAGCGGTGCCGCCCTCAATCCGTTCCTCGCCCCATGTCGCCTTGGCGCGAGCCATGGCGGCAATCAGGTGGCGGACGTCCGGCGGTAGCAGTGGTCGGCCGGGCGCCCTCGACTTCCACCGCCAGAAGAGACATCCTTTGCGATGCCAGCGGATCAGCGTGTCCGGCTGCACGATCGTCAGCACGGCCCCTCCAGTCGATCAGACGAGAGCGCATCACGAGCGCGATCCGCATCGCATCATCAGCGCGTAGAACCGCGACTCTCCGCAAGCTGTGTCAATAGGCCATGAATAGTGGTCCTTCCGGAATCTCCATGGGTCACAAGGGATCCGGCTGATTCGTGAGGCCGCCTGCGGGCCGCTCCTCGGAGTGGGCGGCCTGCTCGGCGGCGGGTTGAAGTCGACGTGTCCTGCTGATACAACCACTCGCGGGAGGGCATGCGGTTGCAGGACACCAAACTGTTCGAGACGATTCTCGGGATCACCGCGCCGTGGCACATTGCGCGGGTCGAGTTGAAGACGGACGCCAAGCGCGTCGACCTGTGGTTGGAGCATGATCCCACGCGATGGTCGTGTTCGGAGTGTGGCGCGGAGCTGGCCGCGTTCGATCACGCGGAGGCGCGGACGTGGCGCCATCTAGACACGTGCCAGTTCGAAACGCATTTGCACGCAGAGATTGCCCGGGTGCAGTGCCCGACGCACGGCGTCAAACAGGTTCGAGTCCCGTGGGCGGAGCCGCGGAGCCGCTTCACGCTGCTGATGGAGCGGTTGGTGATCGATCTCATCCTGCAGTGCAGCACGGTGAAGGGCGCCTGCGCGATTGCCGGGATCAGCTGGGACGAAGCCTGGGGCATCATGCAGCGCGCGGTCGCCCGCGGGCACGCCCGCAAGGAGGCGCAGCCGATCCGCTACATCGGCGTCGATGAGAAGGCGTTTCGTAAACGGCACCGCTACCACACGATCGTCTGCAACTTGGAGCGGTCGACCGTGGAATTTGTGGCTGAAGAACGCAAAACCGAAAGCTTGGCAGCGTACTACGCCACGCTGACGACCGAGCAGAAGTCGGCGCTGCAGGCCGTCGCGATGGACATGTGGGAGCCGTACATCGGCGCGACGCGCGAGGGCCTGCCGGACGGCGAGACGAAGATCGTCTTCGACCGCTTTCACATCATGCGCGAGGTGCCGACGGCCGTCGATACGGTCCGGAAGCAGGAACACCGCGATTTCCTGCGCGCGGGGGAGGACTCGCCGCTGACCGGCACGAAGTACGTGTGGCTGTACAGCGACGAACGGCGGCCCGAGTCTCACGCCGAGACCTTCGCCACGTTGCAAGCGTTGAATCTGAAGGTCGGTCGGGCCTGGGCGATCAAGGAAGCGCTGCGGACGCTGTGGACGTACCGTCAGGCAGCGGCGGTGAAGCGCTTCTTCAATCGCTGGTACGGCTGGGCGGTCCGGTCGCGGCTCGAGCCCGTGAAGCAGGTCGCGGCCACGCTCAAGCGTCATCTCGATGGCGTGCTCCGATTCGTGAAGCATCCGATCACCAACGGCGTGGCTGAAGGTCTGAACAGCAAGATCATGAGTATCAAGCGCAAGGCCGGTGGCTTCCGCAACCCATCGAACTTCACGACGGCGATCTACTTCCACTGCGGAGGGTTGGATCTATACCCACGCTAATTCCGGATGGTTCTGAATAGTTTTCGCGTTTGGGTGGATCTCCATGACAGACGGCGCCGTTCGTCCTGGTTGCGATTCGAAGGCCTCGCCGCCCTGTCACGGACAACTGGTTTCAGCGCGGTGGGCGGAGCACGGTGAAAGACCTGGCCATAACTGGCGTCTGCGGGTGTAGCATCATGCCGATTCCGGCCGGCCAAATGGGAATTCCGGCTCAACTCACAAGGACCATGTCAAATGAAGGTCACAATGCGGACACTAACCTTGGCGTTCGCGCGGGAAGGCAAGAGACCCAAGACCAACGATGACTGGGAAGTCGTCGCGGAGCACGCGACGCAGCTCGCTGCGGCCGGGAGCCTTTAGCGCTTCCGGGCACCGGAGTGAATGACATCACGTTGACCCAGCAGCCAGATTGGCAAAAATGGTCACGCGCCCTGTCGGAGGCGGGCATGGCGGCCCTGAAGGCGAGCCAGGCCATGAACATGGACGCGCTGGTCGCCGCCAATAGCCAGCTCGTGGACGTGTGTGAAGGCTGCCATAAGGAATTCAAGCCCGCTCTGCCAAGCGAGGGGATCACCCACAAGCACATGCACCCGGTTCCCTAAACATTTTCCCAAATTAACATGAGGGATCTTCGACCCCTGGCTCATCAGTGAGGCCGCCGAAGGGGCGGCGGTTTGCTCCTCGTAAGCATTCACTCCGTGTAATTTCTCCGATCAAGAGATCGGGCTCGAATTGCTTGCGTCGTCACGCTCGGCGCGAATCCGGTCCAAATCGACACAAAAGGCATTCGCAGACGGATATCGGCAGACCGTGCCATCCCAACGGTTGTCGTGCCACGCAACTCGCACATTGAGATGATGCATATCGGCTCGCATCGCGTGCTCTAGACATCTCCAAAGGGAGACATCGTAACGCTTGAAGCAAGGTTTTCAGGCGCAAGCGCGGCCTCCTGGTGCAGCTTTTCGATTTCGCGGTCGAGCACGTCGAGGGCGGCACGGAGGGAGCGTGGCAAGCGGTCATCCTCGGGGAGCAACGCCGCCCAGTTGGGTCGAAGGATGCGCAGATAGAGTTTGGTGTAGAAGAAGGCGACCTTGAGGCCGTAGCTGGTTGCGGTATATCGGTGCGTCTTGGGAATGCGGTGGATCAGGCCTTTGAGTCGAAGGCGCCGGAGGTCATAGGTCATCTGCGCGGCAGAATATGGACGACCCCAGAGGGCTTCCACCTGCGGGCGAAGGTCGCGATTGCGAAAGCCGCGCGGCAGATGGGTAAAGCCGATGAGGGCTTGCAGCAGCGCCATGATGCGCGGATCACCGAAGCGCATCGCGGAGACCCGCTGCCCGGCTATCACAGTCGGTTGCTGGAGGCGCTCGAGGGCGTCTTGGGTGAGCACGCCGTGGTGACTGACGTGCTCCACTTCGAGGAGCTTGCGGTTGATCTGCTGGCCGAGGTCGCGGAGATGCGGGAGGTTGCCGAGCCCTTTCCGGACCCAGAAATCTCGGGGTTGTTGATCGTGACCTCGGTTCGTAACGCTCGGTGCTCTTTGAAGTACTGCTTGACGTGGGAATGTTTGTAGTCCACGTGAAGACTCGGGTGCACGCCCTCGGTGATCACACGCGTGCGATACCCGACGGGTGGTGGCGGGGTCGCGCGGGTGATTCGGATGGGAAAGAGGAGTCGGACGCGGTCGGGCCGCCCGAGGTCGAGATTTTCTCGAATCACCGCTTCGAAGAAGAGTCGCCCTTGCACCGGCCGATCGAAGACCTGTGTGAGACTGACTTCGAGCTGATTGATCGCGAGGCGGTGATCGTAGCCGGCGCGGCGGTCGGTCGCGGGGAGCGGCCAGGGGAGACGATGCGACCAGCGGTCGAAAAAAGCCTGGACATCGGCGGGCCCCAGGGCATCGCATGTGGTTTGGAGCGCGACCGGATCGACACAGGAGAGAAATCCGTTGTCGAGCGCTTCAAACCGACTGCGTCGCCGACGCAGCTGTTGTTTCACCCATTCGTGGCCGTTCAGACAGAGTTTCACGGGGTACGGCAGATACGTACCGATCTTCAGAAACGCCGGCCCCCAGTCGCGATCGTGGACGTAGAAGTAGTACTGATTGACGGCGACCCATTGGCGCGAGAACTCGAAGCGGACCTTCACGCCCGGGCCGGCCTGTTTATGGGCTTTGAAGGCACGCATCTTCTCTTGGGCGATGCCGAGCATCACGACGCCCTCGCGGGCCGTGAAGTCCGCCCGATGCGCCGTGGCGATCGCATCTTTGTCCTGACCGGATTCAAAGTGCACGACGGGAATCGCGTGGCGTGCCACAAACTCGTCGACGGCGGTCACGAAGCGGTCGTGCATCGGTTTGAACAACGCGGGCGATGGAATCGGATGGCCGAGATAGTCGCGCAGGAAGTAGCAGAGGCCGCCTGACGTTTGCAGCTTCGGCATGTAGGCATGCAGATACAGCCGGTCGATGCAGCGCACTTCGAGCGAGACGTGGTGACGGATAATGTCGGCGATGTTGGGTGTCATCGAAACCTCCTGGCAGAGATTCCGGTGATGGTACTTCTCACGAAGGACGCCGGTCTTGGCACCGGTCCCAACATCAAACGGCCGCGCAGCGGCCGACCCTGAAGGTTCGCCGGAGTCGCGCAGGAGCCCAGCTCTCTCGTGTGGTCCGATCATCACGCTGGAGCACGGCTGTTACTCGTCGGTTTGAGGCGAAGCTTCACTGCCAGGCCG
>JBKPDW010000254.1:0-14482 GCA_046728115.1 Acidobacteriota bacterium
GATCCGCCGGTTGGCGCGTACTATTTTCCGTACGCGCAGCAGCCGGCGCGATCGATCGTGGTCGCCGTCAGAAGCGCGCAGGACCCAGAGACCATCATCGCGCCGCTGCGATCCACGCTCGCGTCGATCGACCGGGAACTCCCGTTGTACGACGTGCGCACCATGGAGGAGCGGCTCGATCGCTCGCTGGTCCAGCGACGGATGCCGATGGTCATCGCGATGGCATTTGGCGCGGTCGCGCTGTTCCTTGCGGCAATCGGGGTGTACGGCGTGCTCGCCGCCCAGGTCACCGAGCGGCGGCGCGAGATCGGCATCCGGATGGCGCTCGGCAGCTCCGCCTCGGACATCTTCCGTCTCGTAATGCGCGACGGCGCGCGCATGACTCTGCTCGGCATCGTCGCCGGGTTCGCCGGGACAGCCGGCATGGCGCGGTTGATGGCGGGGCTGCTCTACGGCGTCAGACCGACCGATCCAGTGGTCATCGGCGGCGTTGCGCTCCTCCTCGCGACGGTCGCGCTTGTCGCGACGTGGTTGCCGGCGCGCCGCGCCGCACGTGTGAACCCTGCTGCGGTACTGAACGAATAAACGCACTTCGCACGATGCGAATCGGTGTGCGTCCGCACGCGTCGCGGCTGACTCCTAGTCAAAAGCGAGCGACGTGGAGATGTCCCGGTTCGCGTCGATCTGCGACTTGAGATCGGCGATCTTCTGCTCCGTAGTGGCAATCGCATCGGCGCCGGCGATGAAGCGGCGCGGCGGCGGCTGCCGACTGGCAATCGTAATGAGCGCTCGCGCGAGCTTCGCGGGGTCGCCGGATTGCCGCCCGTTCTGGGATTTCCAATACTCGACCAGCGGCCCTCGGCGCTCGTCGTAGTCCGCGATGGACGGTTCGGCGTAGTTCGTGGATTGCTCCGTGAGGAGCTCCGTGCGGAAGAACCCGGGGTTGACGACGGTGGTCGTGATGCCGAACGGTGCGACCTCGGCGTGCAGCGACTCCATCCAGCCCTCGAGGCCGAACTTCGACGCGGCGTAGGCGGTCACGAACTCGAAGCCGGCGGCGAGGCCCGCCGACGAGGAGATCGAGATGATGTGCCCCGCACGCTGCTTGCGCATCACCGGCAACACCGCGCGGGTGACGTTCATCGGGCCGATGAGGCTGACCGACAACTGGCGCTCGAACTGCTCTGGCGTCAGCTCCTCGAAGTAGCCGGCGTAGAAGCTGGCCGCATTGTTGACCAGCACGTCGATGCGACCGAACCGGTCGACAGCGGCACGGACCGCCGCCTCGGCATCGGCGCGTTTCGTGACGTCCAGCTTGACGGCCAGGAGGTCGTTCGACTGTCCCAAGGCCTTGGACACTGCGTCGCTGTTTCGGCCCGTGGCCGCCACCGCGTGGCCGGTCGCCAGGGCGGCCTTGGCGAAATCGGCGCCCATGCCGCGGCCGGCGCCCGTGATGAACCAGATCTTCTTGCTACTCACGACATCTCCCTTTTTCTAGGCGCGCGAATTCCCGAAATGCTCAATGCGGTACGCGATCTCAGGTCCGTCGTCCCCCTCGTACGCGAGTTGCGCCATCGCAAGGGAGAACGGCTCCAGATATCTGGCGATTCGGAGCGGTCCAGCGTCCACGGGTTCAAACCCGATGTCACGAATCAGACTCGCCGCGATCTCTTTCGCGTGCTGACCATCGCCGCAGTACAGGAGACTCGGCCGGCGGCGCCGTCGTCGCTTCCCGTCGAATACGTCGAACAAGACCTCGCTCGGGACCGTGCTGAACGCGGACACGACGTCGGCTTTTCGAAGCTTTCTGGCCAGCGCCTCTGCACCCGACGACGTGTGAGCGACGGCCAGCTTGGTGTCGTCTGCGTTCATCGGCAGCGAGCACGTGACGATCACTTTGCCGGAGAGATCGCCGGTTTGCTTCAAGACGTCGTCCACTCGCGACCAGTGCACGGCGAGCAACAGCGCATCCGCATTCGTGGCGGCCTCACGCGGCGTGCCGGCCCGCGCGTGTCCGCGCGCCTCGCGAGCGAGTCGCTTCAACTTGCGCTCGCTGTGCGAATAGCTGAAGACGACGTCGTGTCCTGCGCGCGCGAAGATCATTCCGAGCTTGCTGCCCATCAATCCTGAACCGAGGATGCCAATGCGCATGCCTCCAATGTAGCTGGATGACCCTCAAAACCGTTTGCCAGATCCGTCGATGGGTTTTGCCGGCCATCTGACACACTTCTGATACAGGCGCGCGTTACACTTGCCGAGACTTCTTCGTGGGTAAGCAGGCAACCTGATGAAGTGCTGGTGACGCCATCAGCAGCAAGGCCACCCAGAACAGCGGCCAGTTGAACGTCGTCGGCAGCACCCGCAGGACCGCGTCACGGCCATCCAGCAGCGCCCGCCAGGTGTCGATCATGAAAACAGCGAGCGCCAGCACGATCCCGACGCAGGCAAGCGCCCACGCCCAGCGGGCATCGGTCGCACCATCACCCGGCTGCGTCGCGAGCGTGCCCCACAGAATCATCACCAGCGCAATACTGACTGGCGCGAGCACAGGCCCCCACCAGGGAAGCGGCAGCAGGAACAGGATGTCCCAGTCCAGCAGCGTCCTCGGCCAGCCCGAGATGAGACGAAGGAAGACGTAATAAAAGATGTCCCAGGCGCCGAACGCAAGCGCCGCGTAACCGGCGCGGACGCGCCACGTGCAGCCCGCGAGCACCCCCAGCGTGGCGATCATGACAAGCGTGGCCGCCTCACGCCACAATTCGACGTTGCCCAGCGCTTCGTTCATCGGCAGCGGGTCTGCCTGGTACGGCTCGATCCGATCGACGAGCGCGCGGATGTAAAACACGCTTGCGGCTTCGACCCAGGCCATCGCGATCGCGAAGCCCATGACGATCGCCCAGCGCGTTCGCTCCGAGAGGTGACCGGTCATTGCAGCCCCTCCGCGACGCCCGCGACGCTTCGCGTCCGTGCCTCGACCTGGCGGATGCCGGCCGTCAGTCCCACGACCTTCGCGGCATCGAACCATTCGGGGCGGACGTCTGCGTCAGTCTGCACGTGATGCACGCGGGCGCAGTAGCGCGCACAGGTCCTTACCAGCTCGCGCGTGTTGTTGCTCGACCGACCGCCGACCACGATTACGACGTCGGCCTGGCGTGCCATCTCAACCGCCGCGGACTGCCGTTCCAACGCCGAAACACGTGCCGAGGTGGGCCGCTCGGAGGATCTGCATACTTTGCAGCGCAGAGTATATTACAGAGGACTTTGTATGGTAAAGTCTGTTACACCGTGGGGAGGGGCGCGAGCAGCGGTTCAGTGCTTTCCTGCTGTGGGAGTGCGCGTATGGGGATCGGAGGAGGCGGAGCGTATGAGTGACGACGCGGTTTCCGGGCAGGCGGGTCGCGGGCGGATCGAAGACGAACGAGTCGGGCACGGCACCTCCGACGGGTACTCCGACAGTGGCGTCATTGGCCAGGCGCTCGTGGGGGCGGCTCGCCTCTATCCCGTGCCACCCGCCTCCGTCGTGGCGTTGCTCGTGGCGGGCGTGGTCCTCGGCGCGGTGGGCGATGCGCTGCTGCGCGCTCCCGGCCCGCCGGGTCTGAACCTGTCGCTGTGGGTCGCGGCGGTCGCGGTCGCTGCGCTCGCGCTGCACCGCCGCGCCGCTCTCGCACTGGACCGCGAGCGCGTCTCGTGGCTGGTGATCGGCGTCGTGTTCGCGGCCGGACTCGCGTGGCGCGACGCCCCGCCGCTGAAGCTGCTCGCGCTTGGCGGCGCAACGTTGACCTTCGCGCTCGCGGCTCATCGTCTCGCCGCGGGCTGGGTGCGTCGCGCGGGCGTGCTTCGATACGCCGGCGCGCTGGCGCTGGGCGCGCTGCACGCGTGGACGGCCCCGGCGCTTGCGCTTGTGGATGCGACGCGGTCCACCCCGCGTGTCGAGACCGGCCGTACGGCCGGGTGGCGCAGTGCCGCGGCCGTCGCGCGCGGCCTCGTGATCGCCACGCCGCTCGTGGCGGTGTTCGGGGCGCTGTTCATGTCGGCCGACGCCGTGTTCGCGAAGCTGGTGGCGAACGTGCTTCGTTTCGACTTCGAGCGGATCGCGAGTCACATCCTGCTGTTCTCGATCCTTGCGTGGCTCTCGACCGGCTACCTGCGCGGCTTTCTGACGGGCACGGAGCTGCCGTTGCCCGCAGATCGCAGGCAAGGGATCGACGGCCGAGGCGTTCCGGCGCCGAAATGGCAGGCGCTCGGAATTACCGAAGTCGCGACGGCGCTGGCCGCGATCGACCTGCTGTTCCTGGTCTTCGTGATCGTGCAGTTCCGGTATCTCTTCGGCTCCGACACGCTCGTCCAGATCACGCCCGACCTGACGTATGCCGAATACGCGCGGCGCGGCTTCTTCGAGCTGGTCTTCGCGGTCGTACTCGTCGTGCCGGTCCTGCTCGCTGCCGACTGGCTCCTCGACCGTCGCATCCGACGCGACGCCCTCGTGTTCCGCGGTCTCGCCGGCGTGCAGATCGGGCTGGTGCTCGCGATCGCCGCGTCGGCGCTCCAGCGGCTGCGCCTCTACCACGCGAGCTACGGACTCACCGAGTCGCGGTTCTACGCGATGGTGCTGCTGATCTGGATCGGCGCGATGCTGTTTTGGCTCGCCGCGACCGTGCTGCGCGGCCGCCGCGACTCGTTCGCGTTCGGGATGATGGCATCCGGCCTCGCGACGGTCGCGCTGCTGTTCGTCATCAACCCGGACGCGGTCATCGCGCGCGCGAATGTGGCGCGGATGGTGTCGGCGGACGCGCCGGTCCGATTCGACGTCGCGTACGCGACGTCGCTGAGCGCGGACGCGGTGCCCGCGCTGATCGATGCGCTGCCCGCTCTGCCACGCGACGTGCAGTGTCCGCTCGCGCGACACATGCTGCGGCGCTGGCCGCCGGACCGCGATCGCTCGATGCGCAGCTGGAACTGGTCGGCGGCGCGGGCGAGTGACGCGGTGCGCGAGCACGAGGCGCAGCTGCGGTCGATGATTGGGCCGGATCAGGAATGCGCGGCGCCCGGTGCCGGATGAGACTCGACGGATCGCCTGACAGGACACGGCCATGACCTTGCACATTCGGGACGAATCCAAGACCTATCCCAACGGGGTGCAAGCCCTGAAGGACGTGACCATCACGATTGGCGCCGGACCACTGGCTGTTTCGCAACGGCATTGACCAGGCGCGCACCCGTATGTTCCCGGTCTTGTGCTCGCCGAGGTCGACTACTTCCTTCCCGACGAGCGCCGGGCGATGCAGCTGTTCATGCGGGATCTCGCCCGCGGCGCCTTCACTTACGCGTCGCCCACCGTCGGTCAGTTGTCACGGGCGATGGAGGTGGACCGACGCTTCGAGGATCTTCGCCTGGGCCTCTTTGACGGATCGGTCGTGGCGTTGGCCGAGTCTCTAGGCGTACGCGCACCATCTCCAGCGTTCCATCCCCTTGTTCGACAGCGTCGCGGGAGGCGGTCTTAATTCCGGTGTGATGCTACCCAGCGTAGACCCCATAGCCAAGGAGGCCGGCAAAGACCACGAGGCCGGCGCCAGCCACCTGGAACTCCCAGGACCGCTCTACGGAGACCCGCGCCATCATTCTCAACGCCAGTTTTGGTGCGCAGAAGCGAATCAGGCCCCTGATCAGAAGGCACCAGCCCA
Source organism: Acidobacteriota bacterium (assembly GCA_046728115.1). Classification (GTDB taxonomy): domain Bacteria; phylum Acidobacteriota; class Vicinamibacteria; order Vicinamibacterales; family CAVVIG01; genus CAVSWN01. Next base: position 5,682 of record JBKPDW010000254.1, read on the forward strand.
CCAGCGTCAGCACGGCAGGTATCCCCGACCATGTGTTATGAAATCCGACGATGACGCCTCCCAGTGGCAGATTCAGAAACCCGTCTACGAAGGCGCCGGCTTCCCCTTTGCCGCGCAGGAGGATGAAGAACTCCGCCCAGCTCTTGGGCTGCAGGATGTGCGAAAGACCAAGCACTCCGAACAGAATGATGGCAAGGACTTCAACAGATCTCTCCATCCGCTCCTCCCGTTGAAAGACGCCCAAGTGCCGCTGTCCGGTCGAATGGCGGGCGGTGCTTCGCACTGATTACGTTCGGTGCGTACGCGAGAGACCGCCGATTCGAGCGCGCAGACGACCTCATTCCACGACAACGGTCCCACGCAGCATGTTCATGCCGCACACGAACGTCAGCTCTCCAGCTGCACGAGGCGTGAAATCAACCACGACCGGCTGGTTGAGCGGAAGCGGGCGCCTGATGTCGAGCGACGGAAACACGACTTCGGTGCCGCAGGTCTTGTCGGTGGTTCGCACGAACGTGATCCTCGCCGGCGTCCCAGCGCGCAACGTCACTTTGGCAGGCTCGTAGCCCTTTTCGGTGACGAGCACCTTCCTCTCTTGAACATTCGCTGCGGCACGTTCGGACGCTTGGGCGGGCACCGTTCCGCCCGCAGCTCGAGAGACTCTTGCTGGCCGTAGCCCCTGGCGCTCTCGTTCGGCACGCACAAAGAAGCTTCCATCTGAAACGACTGTGTCGCCCTGTTTCAAGCCGCTCACCACATCAACGTCGCTGCCCGACGAATCACCGAGGTGAACTTCGCGCTCGATGAACCGGCCCCGCTGTCTTGGATCGGCCACGTAGACGACAGTCCGATTGTCCACGTTCTGCACTGCGGTCCGCGGGATGCGCGCGATCGAGGTGTGTTCAGTACCTTCAATGCTGACGTCGGCGAACACGCCCAGTCGAAGCTGCTCGCGCGGATTCGACACCTCGATGCGCACCTTCGCCGTTCGGGTGGTGGGGTTCACTTGCGGATCGATGTAGCTCACCCGGCCTGGCAGGACGACGTCCGGATACGCCTTCGTCGTCACGCTCGCAGTCGAACCAACGTGCACACGGGAAAAATCCTTCTCGTAGACATCGGCGACGACCCACACCGTCGACAGATCAACAACCGTGAACATCTTGCTGGTGGAATCCACGTTCACGCCGGAATTGGCCATGCGCTCGGTGACAACGCCTGTGATTGGCGCCGGAACAGCGGTGACGGCGCCGACGTCCTTCCCCGGCGCGAGACCGGCGATGGCGGAGGCTGAGAGTCCGAGCAGTTCGAGCCGCGATCGCGCACTTTCGACGCCCGCCAGCTTCGATGTGTGTTCGGCGTGCAGCCGTTCGAGCTCCTGACGGCTGGCTGCGCCAATTTCCACCAGCTTCTCAGTTCGCTGCAGTTCACGTTCGTGGGCATCCAGCTCAGCGCGGGCCGAGATATATCGCGTCTCCGCCTCCGACAGTTCGGGGCTGAAGATCTCCGCCATCTCCTGACCGCGTCGAACACTCTGACCTAGTTCGACGCGTACCCGCGTCACGCGGCCAGCTACAAGCGGCGTGACCACGACCTGTTTGTACGCGTTGGCCTCGATGACGCCGGGTAGCCGGAGTGTCGATCCGCCGGTGCCGGCGGTTACCGGCGCGAGTCGGATTCCAGCGCGCTCAATCGCCTCCGGTGTCAGCATCACAGCGACGTCGGGTAACGCTCCAGCCGATGTCGGAGTTTCGGCAGGAGATGGCGCGGTGCTCGATCCGGCCGGCCCGCCGGACGCCACAGGTTGGCCTACCGTGCCAACTGTCGGCCGGACAGCCGAACGCATCACCAGGTATGCGATGCTGGCGCCGACGGCCAGCAACGCGACCGCTGCGGTGATCACGACCGGCCATCGCAATCTCATGCGTGAATCGGCATTCATCGGGTTTCTCCTAGTGCTTCCTTCAACGTCTGCCGCGCGTCGAACGCTTCGCGGAGGACATCCGTATACGCGCGCTCCAGATCCAGGTATCGCCGCTGTTCGTTCAGCACATCGAGCAACGTGCCTCGTCCCAGCTCGTACGTCTGCCGCACGACGTCGAGATTCTGTCGCGCCAGGCCGACGGCCTCAGCGGTATAGGCGTCCAGTGCCCGTCGCGCATTGACGTCTCGAACGCGCGCCGCTGCGACTTCAGACTGCGCGGTGAGACGGACGGCGTCGACCTGAGCCGCGGCTGCTGTTCGTTCCGCCTGTGCGGCAGCGACCGCGCCCTGGTTGCGATTGAGGAGGGGCAGCGTCACCATCGCGCCGGCCGACCAGTAATGGAATACGCCTCTGACGCGCTCGAGCTCGCCAGTCGGTCCAAAGCCGCGTTGCGGGAATCCCGCATCCGACCGCATGTACATTCCGAATAAACTGACGTCGACTTGACCCTCGCGGTGCGTTCGATCGATCTGCGCGTCCGCGACGGCGATTTGCGCTTCAGCCTGGCGAACGTCGGGTCGAGACGCTGAGGCCTCGAGATCGGCGGCTGCAGACGCCGCCGGCATCTGTTCGCGCGTCACGAGTTGTTCGAGGGAGTCACGAAGTGAGAGAGCGGCATCAGGAGGCAGTCCCAACAGCCGCTTCAATTCGACCAGGCGACGCTCGACGTTGCCCGCCTGAACGAGACGCTCACCTTCGAGCCGCTGCACTTCGACGCGGAGCATGTCGCGATCGAGCGGCGGCGTGGCGCCCTGTTCCACACGGGCAGCGACCAGGGTCCGTTGCCGTGTCGTTGCCGCCACGAGCTCCTCAGTGATCAACAGCGTTCGAACGGCCGTCACGACTTCGCCGTACTTCATGCGCACGCTGGCCGCAAGCAGCCGGGCCCGGTCTGCCGTGGCATGCTGTGCGGCATCGACCTCGCGGTCCGCGACGGCCACGCGGCCTGATTTCCGGAACAGGTCGAGTGGCCACTGAATCTCCACGCGGGTCTGGTTGTCGGTTCCTGCCGGCTCCTCCTGCTGTGAAAACGAGAGCGAAGGATTCGGGTGGAGGCCCGCTTGTGCCTGAAGACCACGCGCGACCTCGCGCTGAGCTCGTGACGCGCGCAGCCCCGGCTCGCGTTCGAGCGCACGAGCCACGGCATCCTCCAGCGTCAGTCCGTTCACAGGGTCGATGTAAGTGGTCGCCGATTCCTGCTGGTTGCGTCCGGGCGACTGCGCGTGCACGCCGACGCTCACGATCACGATGCCGATGGCCACCAATGAGAGTCGCGTCGTCATTGCACCGCCCCTTCGAAGTTGATCGAACCGCGCCCGACCGGACCGTCCCACTCGAGCGCCATGTGCCAGGCGCCGGCCATGCCAAATTCAGCCGTTGCGTCGTAGCGACCCGCGATCGCTGTTCGCTGTACTTGGAGCCCCGACGACATAACCATCCCGGGCATGGGCATGTTCCCGCTGGCTCGCACAGTGCCCACATCGACCAGCCGTCCGTCCGCCGCGCGGAACTCGAAACTGAATGTGTTGCGTCCCCGGCGCAGCGTCCCGGTCGGAGACACCAGGACAATCTGAAGATCTCCTGAACGCAGCCGCTGCACGACCTGTCCTGCTGTCGTGGCGTTCTCGGGACCAACGCCCTGGTGCGCGCGTCGCCACATGAGCGTTCCAGCCGAAAGGAGCGCGACCGCTGCGACCGTCGCCACGAGTGGCCGCCACCGCATCCGAGGCGACGCCATCGCCGGCAAAGGCTCGCGTTGCAGGCCCAGGCGACGCTCGTGAAGCCAGAAAAAGATCACTGGGGTGACGACAAGCACATGCAGAAGTGACGAGACCATGCCGCCGAGCACGGGTGTGGCCAGCGGTTTCATCACTTCCGCGCCAACCCGCGTGCTCCACATGATCGGAAGCAGCCCGGCGATCACGGTGCTCACCGTCATCACCTTCGGCCGCAGCCGAAGCAATGCGCCTTCGACCACCGCGTCGCGCAGAGCCGCGCGCGTCAAGGTGCCACGCAGCTCCTGACGCTTTCTGGCAACGGCTTCCTCGAGGTAAATGACCATAACGACGCCGGTCTGCACGGCGGTGCCGAAGAGCGCGATGAATCCGACCCAGACGGCCACGGAGAAGTGATAGCCAAGCAGCCAGAGGAGGTACACGCCGCCCGTCAGGGCGAACGGTACGGCGAGCAGGACAAGCGCCGCTTCCGCGACCGAGTGGTACGTGAAATACAAGAGAACGAAGATCACCAACAGGGCGATCGGGACTACGACCTGCAGGCGCTGACGCGCGTGCTCCTGGTTTTCCCAGCGACCGCTCCAGTCGATGTAGTAGCTGGGGGGGAGCGTCACCTCACGCGCCACGCGTTGTCGCGCCTCCTCAACGAAACCGCCGACATCGCGCCCCTGCACGTTCAGCAGCACTGTCGCCAGCAACAGGCCGTTCTCGGACGAGATCATTGCGGGCCCGCGCGCATGTTCGATCCGGGCAAGCTGACTGAGCGGGATTTGCGAACCCTGCGGACTCGCGACCAGCACTTGGCCGAGCAGCTGCGGGTCGGCTCGAAACTGGGGCGCGTAGCGCACCCGAACCGGAAACCGCCGGCGGCCTTCGATCGTGGTCGTTAACGCTGTTTCCCCAATCGCCGTTTCGATGACCTGCTGAATGTCCCCGACGGCGATCCCGTAGCGAGCGGCAGCGCTTCGGTCGATGGCGATGTTCAGGTACTGACCGCTGGTCACCTGCTCGGGATAGACGTTGCTCGCGCCAGGCACCTGCTGCAGCACGTCCGAGACTCGCCGCGCCGCATCTTCGAGCACGCTGAGATCTGTGCCGAAAATCTTGACGCCGACCTCAGATCGCACGCCCGTGGTCAGCATGTCGATCCGGTTGATGATCGGCATCGTCCAGATGTTCGAGACGCCCGGCATCTGCACGGCGCGGCCCATGTCAGCCCGGAGTCGGTCGAGCGTCATGCCTGGTCGCCACTGGTCGCGCGGCTTCAAATGAACGACCGTCTCGGTCATATTGAGCGGCGCGGGATCGGTTGAGGTGTCGGCCCGCGCGACCTTCGCCACGGCGTACTCGACCTCCGGAAACGACATCAGCACCGCGTTCTGCTTCGCGGCAATTGTCGTGTTCTCGTCGAGCGAGATGCTCGGATCCGCGATCGGCATGAACATCAGATCGCCCTCGTTCAGCGGTGGCATGAATTCGCTGCCGATGCCCCGTGCGACCAGGAGTGCACCGACGAACAGCATCGCCGCCGTCGCGATCGTGAGGAACGGGTGCGCTAACGCCGTTTCGAGTACGGGCTGATACATGCGCCGCAGCAGGCGCATGACGGGATTTGCATCTTCGGAGTGGAACCTCCCGCCCAGGAGCAGCGTGCACAGCACTGGAACCAGCGTCACCGAGATGACGGTGGCCGCAAGCACCGCAAACGTCTTCGTGAATGCGAGCGGATGGAACAGCTTGCCTTCCTGGCCGGTCAAGGCGAACACGGGCACGAACGCGAGCAGAATGATCGCCATCGAAAAAAACACCGGCCGCCCGACGAGGCGCGTGGATTCCAGGACGGTGCGCCACACGAGTGAACGATCCTTCGGGTCGACGCGTCGCTGCTCGACATACCGGATCGCGTTCTCGGTGACGACAATGCCGGCGTCGACGAGCACGCCGATGGCGATGGCAATGCCGGCGAGGCTCATGATGTTTGACGAGATCCCCGCGTAATGCATCCCGAGGAACGACAGTAGGACCGCCAATGGCAGCGGAAGCGTGACGATCAGGATCGAGCGGAAGTGCATCAAGAAAATCACATGCGCGAGCGTCACCAAGGCGATCTCTTCCAGCAATGCGCGGCGCAGCGTATCGATGGATTGCTCGATGAGGATCGACCGATCGTAGAAGGGCACGATCTTCACGCCTGGCGGCAGCCCGGTTTCAATTTGCGCGATGCGGGCCTTTACCGCATCGATCACCGCCTTGGTGTTGACGCCGCTGCGGGCGACAATGACACCGCCCACCGCCTCCTTGGTGCCCTTCACGAGCGAGGCGACGCGGAAGGCGTCGCCGATCTTCACGTCGGCCACTTGTTCGACGTAGATCGGCACGCCGTTCGATGCACCAATCACGATCCGTTTCACATCGTCGACCGAGGCGATGAGGCCGACACCTCGCACGATCAACCAAGCGCCGTTCGATTCCAGAACGTTCCCGCCGACATTCAGATTGCCGTCGCGGACCGCCGCCACGACGGCGCTCAAGGTCACATTGAACGTCCGGAGACGATTGGGATCGACGTCGACCTGGTACTGCTGGACGTACCCACCGACGGACGCGACTTCGGCGACGCCGGGCACCGCGTTCAACTGATAGCGAATGAACCAGTCCTGCAGCGTGCGGAGATCTCGCAGCGAAAGCGTGGAGCTCTCGACCGTGTACCAGAACACATGTCCCACGCCAGTCGCGTCCGGCCCGAGCGTCGGCGCGACGCCCGCCGGCAGCGTCTTCGTGATCAGGCTCATACGCTCTAGGACACGGGACCGAGCAAAGTACAATTCGACGTTGTCTTCGAAGATCACGTAGATCATCGAGAAGCCGAACGCCGACTGCGATCGGACAACGCGAACGCCGGCGAGGCCCTGCAGATTGACGGTTAGCGGATACGTGACCTGATCCTCGACCTCCTGTGGACTATGGCCCGCCCAATCTGTGAACACGATCACCTGGTTGTCGGACAGGTCGGGTATCGCGTCGATTGGCGTTGCGGCGAGCGCCCACCAGCCCCAGAGGGCAAGGCCCACGTACAGCGCGACGACGATGAAGCGGTTGCGAAGCGACAGCTCGATAAAGCGATTGATCATGCAGAGACACTCGTCATGCGGCGCGCGGATACACCCACGCCACCACCAACCCGGATTCACATCCGGGCAAACACACGACGACTGTCTTGGCTAAACGAGGAGAACGGAGAGCAGGAGGTGCTTCGGGACCGGCGAGACAGGCAACGGAACGAACGCGCGCCAATCCTGAAGGGCCGGAACGTTCGAGGATGTAACGACCGGCATGGTCGCCGGTGCGAGCGCGACGATGCCCGACAGGACGAACGTCGAGTTTGTCGTCGTCGAATGCGTGCGCTCGGAGCCGGCGCAGCAATTATCTGCTTGCGCTTGGGTGACCGTGTGGTTGGAACCGGAATGCCGCGATTCCGATGTGTGCATTGGGCATGTCGCCTCGTTGCGGCAGCACGCCATCCGCGCTTCCGGCGTCGCTTGCCAGCCCGCGCAGACGGCGAGGTTCCCGCCGCAGAGCGTCAGGATCGCCGCGATCGCTACGAGCCGCCGGCTGAGCACGACCACGTTCGTAGGATGCTGGATGCGCCGGGCCGTGTCAAATGGTACCGGGCTGACCGGCCTTCACCATCTGGCCCTTCGAACGCGTCGTTTGGGGGCGGTATACTCGGACCTCAATGCGGACGACCGCGCTCGCTCTCCTCGTAATCATCATGGCGATCGCGTCCGTCGATCCGCTGTACTGCCCGGACGGCTGCACACGCGGCGCCCTGACCCTGACACACCACGCGCAGACGGGAAGCGATTGTCCGATTTGCCAGCCCGGAGCTGTTGCCATCGCCCGGAATCGCCTCGTGGCCGGCATGGCCGTCGCGTACGCACCGTTATCGCCTGAGCGCGACGTCATCGAGTCGTTCCCGCCGACCATCGAACACCCGCCGCGCCGTCCTGCGTAATCCCATCGCATGGCGGACGCAGTCACGAATGGCGAGGTGTGTCTATGTGTGTCTTCATTCTGGTGGTCGCAGCGCTCTTTCAACAATCAGCGTCGGTGATCGAAGTGGTCGTCACCGGCGAAAGCGGTCCGATCGCGCGAGCTCAGGTCGTGATCAACGGCACGACGTCTGAAACGAACGCCGACGGTCACGTGACGCTGCAGGTCGCCCCCGGCGAGGTCCAAATTACCGTGATCAAAGAGGGGTTCAACCCCGTGACGGTGACGGCGACGGCAGTGCTGGGGCCGCCCCAGGTCATCCCGGTCACACTCGAGCGACAGGGCGCCATCGAAGAGCACGTGACTGTCTCGGCAACGCGCACGGACAAGCGGCTGGAGGATCAGCCGATGCGCGTCGAAATCCTCGACGCAGAAGAAATCGAAGAGAAGCAGCTCATGACCCCCGGCGACATCGTCATGATGCTCAACGAAATGGGCGGACTGCGAGTCCAGGCCACGTCGCCGTCACTCGGCGCGGCGAGCGTGCGCGTGCAGGGCATGCGAGGCCGATATACGCGGTTCCTGTCGGATGGCCTGCCCCTGTTCGGCGCCGACGTCGGCGGTCTCGGGCTCCTGCAGATTCCGCCCTCCGATCTGGGACAAGTGGAGGTGATCAAAGGCGTCGCGTCCGCGCTGTATGGGGCCGGTGCGCTCGGAGGCGTTGTCAATCTGATTTCGCGTCGCCCTGGCAAGGGTCCGGCGCGTGACGCACTGGTGAACCGGACGAGCCGCGGTGGCACCGATGCCGTGCTCTTTGCGGCACAACCGCTCACGGACCGGTGGAGCGGCACGTTGCTCGTGGGAGGCCATTGGCAGCAGCGCAATGATGTCGACGATGACGGCTGGGCTGACCTAGCGGGCTATTCGCGCGGCGTGGTGCGTCCGCGCCTCTTTTGGAGCGATGGATCCGGCCGCTCGCTGTTCGCCACGGCTGGCGCGATGTGGGAGCGGCGCGACGGCGGCACGATGCCGTCCTCTGTTCTGCCGGCGACCGGCGAACCCTTTCTCGAATCGCTCGACACGAACCG
>JBKPDW010000255.1:0-3269 GCA_046728115.1 Acidobacteriota bacterium
GCCCACAGGTTCTTCCTGATGCCGAGCGCCGTGCTTCCGGCAGAGCCGTGGACCATTTCGATGGTCACGAGCCGGACGTTCCTGTTCGCCGCCGCGGCGCCGAACGCCTTCCGCGCCGGCACCATCGCTTCCAAAAACGGCAGCGCCACGGTCGCACCGAGGCCTTTCAGGACGGTGCGCCGCGCCAGCTGCTTGTTCGTGATGATCATCGCGTCTCCTTAACGTGAGGGCGCGTCCGCCGTCAGGGTCTTCGGCGCCTCGGGCTTCGCCATCCGGAACGCGGCGCTGTTGACCACGCCGAGGATGAACGACGAGAGGCGGTAGTCGTTCCTGGCCGCATCTTTGACGATGGTGCGCACGGTCGGCATGTCGTAGTACTCCACGCGCCGGCCGAGGGCGTACGTCATCAGGTTCTCGGTAAAACTGCGCAGCACCATGTCGGAATGCTTGAGGAGCGCCTCACGGAGGCCCGAGGGACCATTCATCCTCGTCCCGTCGTAGAGGTCGCCGATCGAATCGATCGGCATCTCGTTGTCTTTGATCCGCCACGCGCCGGTGACGTCGAAGTTCTCGAGTGCGAGGCCGAGCGGATCGATCACGCGATGGCAGCTGTTGCAAGTCGGGTTCTTCCGATGCTCTTCCATCCGCTCGCGCGTCGTCAGGCGCTTGCCGCCGGCGTCAGCCTTGACCGAATCGTCGAGCGCAGGCACGTTGGGCGGCGGCGGCGGCGGTGGTGTGCCGAACAGCACCTCCATCACCCACTTCCCGCGCAGCACCGGCGATGTGCGGTCCGCGACGGAGGTCAGCGTCAGGATGCTTCCCTGCCCGAGAATGCCGCGCCGGTACTCGGGCAGTTGCACGCGCCGAAATGCGTTGCCCGTGACGTTGGGGATCCCGTAATGCTTGGCCAGTCGCTCGTTGACGAAGCTGTAATCGGCCGTCAGCAGATCGAGGAGGGTGTGATCCTCGCGGACCAGGCTGTCGAAGAAGAGCTGGGTCTCTCGCGTCATCGCCCGCGCGAGCGTTTCGTCGTACTGCGGATACAGCAGGTAATCGGGAAAGATCTGATCGAGATCCTGCAATCGCAGCCACTGCGACGCGAATCGAGTGGACAACGACTCGGATCGCGGATCGGCCAGCATCCGCTTGACCTGCTTCTGGAGGCCCGCCGGCGTGCGCAGCGCCCCCAGCGCTGCAGCCTTGAGCAATTCGCCGTCGGGCACTGAATCCCAGAGGAAGAACGACAAGCGCGACGCGAGATCGTTGTCGCTGATGCGATAGGCGGTCGCGGCCTTCACGATCGTCGCCGGTGATTGCTCGAGTCGGAACAGGAACCGCGGGTTCACGAGAATCGACTGCAGCGCCAGGCGGATCCCGCTCTCGAAATCGCCCTTCTTACGCCCCTGCTGATAGAAGACAAGCGCGTCCTGCAGATCGTCCGCGGTCACCGTGTCACGGAACGCTCGAGCCGACAATCTCTTGATGATGTCGGCGGCGCACGTTTCTTCTTCGTTCGCGTTCGTCGGCCGGCAGGTAAAGATTCGCTTGCGGCTCACCGTCTCGGACACGCCGGTCACGTGCGAGGGACCCAGGATGGTCAGGTCCCGCATGTGCGGCAGGGCGGTGACGCCGAAGCTGATGTTCACGTCGGCGAGCGTGTTCTCGAGCGGCGCGATCAAATCGTCTACGGGCCCGTCGAGCCGCTGAATGAAGGCCGCTGAAATTCGCTGCGGTCCGGCGCTGATGTGGATCGGCGGCGTCTTGATCTCGAGGCTGTTCTGGCCGTTTTGCTGATCCGTCTCGCTCATCCGCGGGTTCAGATCGACGAGCGCCGCGCGTTCGCCGTTGACCGATACCTCGATCTGCTCGCTGATGTTCATCGTCAGCATCGAGTAACGGCCGTAGAGACCGCCGAGCGGCTCGTAGTGCATCGACATCTTGACGACGTAGTCGCCGTCGGCGGGAAAGACGTGGACGACCGAGATGCCGCCGCGCGTGCCCATGGGCGCGCCGTCGACGTGACGCATCTGCGACGCGGTACGGCCGATCTTGTAGGTGACCGACGTCGCCGTGGCATTTCGATCGCCGACCGCGAGGCGGCTGATCTGGCTGGCCGCGCGGAGGTAGCCCTCCATCAGCGTGGGTGAAAAGCTCTGCACGTCGGCAACGTTGTCGAAGCCGCCGCTGATCGTGTCGGGCGGCAGGAACGCGTTGACGTCAACGTCGATGCCGAGCATGTCGTGGACCGCACGCGCGTATTCGGCGCGGTTCAAACGCTGAAACGGGCGCCATCCAGGGTTGGGCGCGACCACCGCGGCCGCGTCGATTCTCGTTTCGAGCGCATCGACGAAGGCGCCGATCGCGGCGGCGTCAGGCCGCCGCGCGGCCGGCGGCGGCATCATGCCTGCCCGCAGCTTGCGAATCATCTTCTCCGCAACGTCCGCATGATCGGTCACCGTTGCGGCGTCGAAACCCGCGAGCGTCAGCTCGCCGGCCCGGGTCTTGTCGTTGTGACACCCGATGCAGTACTGCTTCACCAGCTGGTTCTGGGCTTCAATCGTCGGGCCCGACGGAGGATGGGACGAGGCAGGCATCGGCCGCTCGGTAGCCGCTGCGGGGCGAGCCGTTTGGGCGCCGGATGCCGTCAGCACGGCCCCGCCTAACGCGATCACCGCGATCGCGCTCGCCATACGCTTCAAGAAGGTCTCCCTGACTCGCTCGATCGGTCGGTGCAGCATTCGCTCAGGACAGTATAGGAGTGTACGCGCGCGGCGAAGGCACTTTGTCGTCTCAGCATGTCACCGATTGTAATGTGGAGTCAGACCCCGATGCGAGATGGATCGACATGGATGCGGGACGGATACGACCCTATATCCTGTTAGGCATGCCCCTCTACGATTTTGTGTGCAAGACGTGCCGACACGAGTTCGAGGCGCTCGTGCGCGTCAATGACACGCCGACCTGTCCCGCGTGTCGCGGCACCGACCTCGAACGGCTGCTGTCGACGTTTGCGGTGGATTCAGCCGAGCGGCGGCAGGCAGCGGCCAGGGATTCACGGCGCCGTCAAATTGCCAAGCGGCGCGATTCGTTCATCGCGGAAGAGGAATATCGTCAGCGGCATGATAAGGAATAATGGAAGTCAGAAGTCAGAAGTCCGGACAGTCGGAGAGATAGGTAACAGATTTGTCCGAAGACATAGGTAACACATTGTTGATGCGTGTGGGAGCTGTGGAAAACGCGTGGTGTGCGTTTTCCAAGGACCTTGTGGA
>JBKPDW010000256.1:0-10141 GCA_046728115.1 Acidobacteriota bacterium
GGATCAATCAAAACGTGAACCGTGCCTGGATCTGGGCCATCCTTGGCGGGTCGATGTTCGCGAACGCCGGGATCGCGTTTGTCGTGGTACCGACAGCCGCAAGCTGGCCGAACGTCTCGTTTGGTGTGCCGGTATCGCCGAACGTCGTCTGCCCGCGACCGAGGTAGTTCCCATGATTGAAGATGTTGAAGCCCTCCAGCCGGAGCAGGATCGCTCGGCCGGAGTGCTTGATGCGGCCCTCGACGAAGACCCCCACCTCCGAGGTCATGGTGCCGCGAAACGCCGACTTACCGATGACCGACCCTCCAATGACCGGCCGATCGTTGTTCGTACCGTCGCCGTTGTTGTCGATGCCAGTTGTGGCGTTGAACGGACGCGCCGACGCGAACTGAGTGACGGTGCCGGCCGTGACGTTGTAGGGCACCTGATAGGCGAAGGTGATCACCGCGCGATGACGCTGGTCGAGCAGGCTCGGTCCGCGCTCGATCTCGCCGAGCCGCGCGATGTTGCTGTCGTTCGGCCCCACACCGTTGCCGTCCGGTTCGGTCGTGTTGGTCCCTTTGGACAGCGTGTAGCTGACCGCGGCGTACGCTTTCGGGTTGCCGCGGTAGCTAACCTGCGTCTGCAGACCGTCGTAATCGGCGACGCCGAGATTCATCAACACGTTGACCTGGGTCACGCCGCCGTTCACAGGCAGAATCGGACGGGTGGCGTTGGCTGCCGCCACGCTCCTCGTCTGACCCGGCGCCGTGCGATCGAACGGCGACGGGGCGTTCAAGTCGACGGTGCGATCGAGGTTCGTCCAGTGCTGGTGCACGTAGTCGGACCCGACGAACCAGCCTTTCACCACTTCGCGCTCAGCGCCGATGGAGGTGACCTGGCTGCGTGGGTTTACGAATTTGTCGGGGTAATTCGGCAGGAGGTCGAAGTTCAGACCGTACTTGGCGAACTGCGACTCGTAAAACGGTCGCTGGCCTGCGCTGATCGTGATATTGCGGGCGGGTAATTGCGAAGGCGGCAGAGTCCGAGGATCGAACGACAGCGGCACGCAGGGCGCGACCAGACAGGTCGGGAAGCCGAACTGCCCGGGGACGGCCGTGTACGTCGTCAAACCGTCCAGCCCGCTTTGCAGAGGTCCTGCGGCCAGATTCGATCGAATCTGCGTGTAGTACATGCCATACCCGCCGCGAATCGACGTGCGCGAGTCGCCATTCGGATGCCAGCCAAAGCCGAGGCGTGGGGCGAAGTTCCTCGTCGCGTCGGTCAAGGTCTGCCGGTCGTAGCGAAGTCCGACGTCGAGCGTGAGATCGTTGTTCACCCGAAAGCTGTCCTGTACGAACAGAACCGACATCCACTGCTTCAGCTCGTAGCTGGTGATGCCGTAGCTGATCGGCTGCGAGTACTGCTGCACGTCGGCCAGCGTCAACTGGTCCAAAGGCGCCGTCGTCGTATTGCGGAACGTGAACGTGCCGAGCACGGCGGTCCCGGGCTCAGTGCCCGAGCCGCCGGAGGTGTGATGGACCAGACTGCCGCCGAAACGGACGTAATGCTTGCCCCTGGACCACGATAATGTGTCTGCAACCTGCACCTGGTGGCCAAAGAGGTCGGCTAGTCGCGATTGCCCGACGGTGAACGGCACGGATCCGCTGCGGGTGTACGTCGTTGAGAGCGTCTCGGCCTCCCATCGCGTCACCGGGTCGCCGTTCAGGTAGGCGAGTCGCGCCTCGTTGAGGAAGTTCGAGCTGACAACCGACGTGTAATTGGCCTGAGCCGTCCATGATCCACGCGAGTACTTGCGAGCGACGCTTGGGGCGTTCGTACCGCCGACGGCGTCTTGAGGGTTGTTGTCGTAGAACCGATCCAGATTCATCCGCGCCATCAACGTCTGGCTTGGCGTGATCTTATGGTCCACGCGTCCGTTGAACAGTCCCTGACGGTAGTTACCCGTGTACGCAAGGTTGCCGTCGGGCGGTAGCACGAATGCCGGCAAAGTGCTCGAGAGGTACGTCGTCCGATCCTGCGCCGTGTAGTCGCCACTTGCGAAGAAGAAGGTCCGATCCCTGACGATCGGCATGCCCACCGAGCCTGAGACCTGGGCCAGCGCATCCGGAATATCCACTGGATTGATCGCTTGCAGCGTGCTCGGAGTCGTGCAACTCGGCACCGACGGTGCGCAAAAGCCACTGGTCGAGAACGTCTTCGCCTGCATGCCGCCAGGACGTCCCATGAACAGCGCTTCGCCGCGCAACTCGTTCGTTCCCGACTTGGTGACGATGTTCAAGGCTGGACCGGAGGTCCAGCCGAACTCGGAAGAGAATGCATTCGAGAGCACCGTCATTTCCTGGATGGCTCCGAGCGGCACCGTGGCGATCATCGTCTGTCTGCCCCACGCTTCGTCGTTGTTCGCGCCATCGAGCGTGACCGTGGTCTGGCGGCGGCCACCCGCTCCGGTGACGAAGTACGTCGAGTTGACGAAAAGATCTCCGGTGCCTTTTGCCTGCCGAAACGCCGCGTTGAGGAGCGGCACCGTCGTCACCTTCCGCCCCAGGATCGGTGCCTCGTCGATCAACTGGCTGTCGAGCGAGCGGCCGATCTGCGGATCGGCGCGGACGCCTTCGGCCGTGCCGAAGACGGTGACCTCCGCCTGTTCGGAACCGACGAGAAGCTTCATTTTCAGGGTCGCGGTCTCGCCTGCACGCAGCGTGATGTCCTTGCGCTCTTCGTTGCCGAATCCCTGCTTGGATGCGGTGACCGTGTACGTTCCGGTCAGTGACAATGCGGGAATCGTGGCGCTGCCGTCGCTTCCCGAGACGGCCTCGCGCACGGACCCCGTTGCGATATTCGTCACCGAAATATTCGCGTCCTTGACGACTGCGCCGGTCTGGTCGATCACGACGACGATCATCGTCGACGTGTTGGGTGATTGCGCGAACGACGGGCCAGCTGCCGCGAGCGCGAACAGGATCGCGACAGTCACCGATCGCAGGAAGCGCAACGTTTCGATCCTCCGACGCGTGTTCATCATTTCGGGCTCACCACGTAGTCCTTGAAGTAGCTGGTTGTGTCGGTTTTGGCCCACAGCCCGACCTTGCCGGCGACCGGCGGGCGCAGGACCGGGTTGTTCGCGGGAATCAGATCCGGATTCGGCGGCGCGCCATTGCGTCCCGGGCCGGGTTGGCTACCGAGCGTGCACTCGATAGCGATCGTGCCGTCCACCCACGTTTTCAGATCAGCGCCGTCGATCGTGAGCTTCAATTCGTGCCAGGCGCTGCGATCGAGCATGAACGGCTTGGATCGATCGCTGAACCGCACGTTCCGGCGCATCCCGTTGTGGAACTCCCACAGCGCAACGTTGTTCTCGGTGTCGTTGTAGCGCACAGCCAGCCAGTCGCCGTTCGGCTTGACGTTGAAGAGGATGCCGGACGCGCGGTCGGCATCGCCGGCGATCGTCTTGAATTTCACGGTGATCGTGCCGTTGGAGAAGTTGTCCACGCTCCGCAGGACCGCCACGGGGAAGTACGCGAACTGCTTGGCGTTGTCCATCAACTCTTCGTTGCTGGTGCCGTAAAGCCGACGGGCGCTTTCGACGAGCAGCCTTGTCGGATTGTCCTTGCTGGCCACCCAGGGCCGGCCGTCGATCATGATGACCTTCTCACCAGCGTCCTGAGCCACGACCCAGCTGCCTACCATCGGCTCGAACGTCGCGGGCGGCCGGCCGACTGCTTCCTTCGAGAGATCGACTCTGATGTCCGCCGCCCGGAGTGGCGCGACAAGAACGAGCGCGGCAACGATGACGAGCCGATTCATTCCGGTCCTCCTACGTTTCCGCCTTTGCTCGCGATGACGCAAGCGAGCGACGGCGACACAAGCCCGCGTCGCTCGCGCTTACGCGAGCGACGTTCGGCGTGACAAACCCGTAGACCACAACCCGATGGCCATCACCGTGGCCGGCCAGATCCCGAAAAACACTGTTGCCGCGCCTCGCGGCGGCACGGCCAGCGGATGACCCCGGAAGATCGCCTCGGCGTCCTCGGCATGCGGCGTCACGCCCGACACGGCATAAATCGTTTCGAGCACGCCCTCTTCGGTCGTCGCCCGGCTCATCGCCTTCCGCCCGTCCATCTCGTACCAGATTTCGCCATAGTGCGGGCTGTTCTGTTCGAACAGCCCGATCGACGTCGCGGAAATGTATCGAACGCGCGTTCGTGGCAGCACGCGTCGGAGCTTCGACAATGCCCGGCGGTCCAGATCCGCACGCCGCGGATCCTCCGGCGCAAGATGGACCTGAATGCTCAGGGGCGTCTTGATTTGCCCCAGCGCGCGCTCGTCGGATTCTGGAAACGAGTTGGCGCGGTTCTCCGACATGTCCCAGCTCGTCGTCGCCAGCGTACCGGCCATGATCGCCGCGACGGCGAGCGCGCCGAGCGCCGCCGAATCGTAGGCGCGATGCCAGACGGGCACCCCCACGCGCATCCAGATCGACGCCAGCACGAGTCCGGCGCCGACGAGCGTCAATGCGATCAGGACGACGTCGAGTCGTACCAGGCCGTGCTGAAATTCGGCGACCATGGCTGTCGGCGTATAGCCTGCCGCCTGCTCCCACACGCCCCCGTGCACTGCCGCGATGAAGTTGAGGATCCACGTCCCAACCGTGACCGCGAGCGTCAGAATCGCGGCGGTTGACGGATGCTCGGTGACTGCCGACGTCGCCGCCGCGAGTGCGATTGTCAGGCATGCGTTCAGCAGATGTCCGGTCACGATCGTCGCAAGCTCCGGTCTGTAGAGCGTGCCGCCGTACGTTTTCCACAGCACCACCGCAGCGGCGGGAGCACCCATGGCCACGATCCAGCCTCCCAGCAGGACGGTCGCTTTGACCGCCATGCGAGCAAACGCCGACATCGGATGCTGCAGCTCCAGCTTCAGCGCGCCGCTTTGACGGTCGCCCGCGACGAGTCGAATGCCGACGAAGGGCAGCAGGAACGCCGCCGCGAGCTCGCAGGCGCTGAAGGTCGGCGCCCACACGCCGATGAGTGGCGAAAACGCTTCGCCGACGCCAGCCGTCGTGCCGTTCAGACCGCTGGCTTCCGCGTACGTGCGCACGGCGCTGATGAACGACACACCGACGAGCGGCCCCATGGCGAAGAGCATCACCCACCACGCGCGCGATGCGATCAGTTCGCGGCACTCCTTGTCGAGCAGCCAGACGATGGCCCTCCTATGTGAGAGCAAGGAAGACCTCTTCGAGATCCGAGGACGGTTCGCCTCGCGCGGCGGCAACCGCGGAGAGTTCGTCGAACGTGCCTTCGCCGCGCACGCGCCCTCCACTCAAAAGCACGAACCGATCGCACACCCGCGCCGCGTCGCCGATCTGATGGATTGACAGCAGCATCGTGCGTCCGGCTGCCGCATGCCCGCGCAGCGTCCGCGCCACGTCGCGGGTTTGCCGAAGATCGAGACCGTCGAACGGCTCGTCGGCCAGCAGGATCGGCTGCGGGGTCAGCAGTCCGATGGCCAGCAGGACACGTTTGCGCTGCCCCTTGGACAATGTTCCGATTGGCGAATCCAGCAGTGGCTCGAGGTCCAGGTGCCGCACCACGTCGTCGCGCGAAACTCGCGCCGCTTGGGGTCTGACCCCATTTGGCTGACCGGCGGCTCGTTCGGATCTGACTCCGCCAGCCCAGAAGCCGACGGTGAAATCAAGCGCCCAGCGAACCGTTTGCGCAGACCATGGCGCGATGCCGTCCGGCAGGTAAAACATCATGTCCTTGCGCTCGGAGGCCGAAAGCGTCCGGCCGCCTGCGACCAATGTGCCGGTGTTCGCCGGCAGGACGCCGCCGAGACACTCGAACAGAGTGGTCTTTCCCGATCCGTTTGGACCGATCAGGCCGAGTACCTCTCCCGGCTGGATCGAAAACGACACCCCGCTGAGCGCGGTGAGGTTGCCGTACCGCTTGGTCAGATTCTGAATTTCGAGCAACAACACAGCCTATGGATCATGCCGCGTTACTACCAGCCGCCGTAGAACAGCGATGAGGGGCTGGCGGTTGGGGATTCGGGATTGGGAAGAGGGATTGGGATTTAGGGATTGGGGATCGCGTCGCGGATTGGGGAATTCCAATCCCCAATCCCCATGCCCCAATCCCCGACGTTCACCGCTGCGCGTCGGTCGACGCTTTTGCAGGGGCGTTCTTCACGTACTTGTCGAACCAATTCAGCCGCTCTGCAAGGACGTGCAGTAATGTCTCGCGGGCCGCGTATCCGTGCGCCTCGTACGGCAACATCACCAGGCGAACGGTCGCCCCATGGCCCTTCAGGGCCGCGAACAGGCGCTCGGAGTTGATCGGATAGGTGCCTGTGTTGTCGTCCATCTCGCCGTGCATCAGCAGGATCGGATCCTTGAGCTGATTCGCGTACCAGAACGGCGACATCTTCGCGTACAGATCCGGCACCTCCCAGAACGTACGCCGTTCGTTCTGGAAGCCGAATGGCGTGAGCGATCGATTGTACGCGCCGCTTTCGGCGAAGCCGGCGCGGAAGAGGCGCGAATGCGCGAGCAGGTTGGCGGTCATGAACCCGCCGTAGCTGTGTCCGCCGACGCCGATGTGATCACGATCGGTGACGCCCATCTCGACGACCTTGTCGACGGCGGCCTGCGCGCTCGCCACCAGCTGCTCGACGTACGTGTCGTTCGCGGTTTCGCCTGGGCCGATGATCGGCATCGTCGGGTTGTCGAAGATGGCATAGCCCGAGAGCAGGAGGAACATGTGCGAACCGCCCCGCAGCTGCGTGAACTGGTTGGGCGAGCCGGTCACCTGACTGGCCGAATCGGCGTCGCCGAATTCGCGCGGGTACGCCCACATGATCAGCGGCAGTTTCGTCCCTTGCTTGTAACCCGGCGGGAGATACAAGGTGCCCGACAACGTCACGCCGTCGTTGCGCTTGTAGGTGACGTACTGCCGGAGAACTTCACGCACCTGCGGCTGCGGATCCTTGAATTGCGTGGCGGCCTGCTTTGCGTCGGATCCGACGGTGCGTACGAAGAAATTGGGCGCGTCCTTCTGCGTTTCGTATCGCGTCAGGAACCGCGTCATCTGATCATTGAGCGGCGCGATGAACGATTCCAGCGATTCGGATCCGGATCGGAAAATCCGTTCCGTCTTGAGCGTCTTCAGATTCAACCGATCCAGGAACGGACGATCGCCTTCCGGTGAAGCGCCTTCTCCAGAGAGATAAATGTAGTCGCCGTTCTGGATGATCGATCCGCCGTTCGGTCCGCCACGTCCACCGCCGCCGCGCCCGGCGCCCGTGTCGCGGTGCATGACTAGTGTGCCCGGATTCTCGTACGCGGCATCCTGTTTCCGTTCGAACACCTTGCGCGGGGCCGCGCCCGGCTCCAGAATCCACGACCGCGTCCGGCGCGTGGCGCGATCCGATTCGCTCAGGAATGCGATTCCCGAATCGGTGTAGGAAATGCCGCTGAATCGCCACTCGGTTTTCGCGACCTCTGTCGGCGTGCCCGCGAACGGCGCGGCCAGCGACATGACCTTGTCGTGGAACGGAACCTGCGCTCTGGTGTCGCCGCCATCGAGCGCGTCAGCCCATACGACCGTCGCCGGTTGATCGGCGCGCCAGTGCACCACGCGCGGGCCGGTCTCGACGCCGGTCAGCGGCGTGCCTTCGCGCGACGGCAGACTCGCGATCTGTTTTGCCACCTCGCCGGTCCGCGTCCACACTTCGACGTCCTGCGGGAATCCGTTCATCGGCATCAGATGCGAGAACGGCTTCCGAACCTTGTTCACCAGCACGAACTGTCCGTTTGGGGAAGGCGTGACGTTGTTGAAGATCGCGCTCCGGCCGATCGCGGTCTTCGCACCGGTCGTCGTATTGACGGCAACCAGTTGGCTCGTGAAGTAATACTCGAACAAGGCATCGTCATGCGCCGTCTTCAGGAGATCTTCGAACGTCGGCGCCGGTGCAGCCTTGCCGTAGTTTTCCTGGATGTTCGGACCGGCGGGAACCGTCGGTTCGGCCGGCGCCGGACCGCGGCCCGCCGGCACGGTTTCGCACACCATCGCCACGTTGTCGCGCTCCCAGTCGCAGGGATCGCCAGCAGTGGCGTTGATGCGATCGGCGCCCGAGATCACGGCCTTGGCCGCGCCCGTCAGCCCGTCGGCGATCCACAACTCGATTCCGTCGTCTTTCGTCTGCAGAAACGACAGTTTCGAGCCATCGGGCGAGAACTTCACGTTCGAGACGCGCGCCTGCGGCGGCATCGTGACGTTCGATTCCGCACCCGTGTCGATTCGCTTCAGCGTGATCGAGAAGATGCCGGTGCCCGGCAGCCCCGACGCGCGATGCGGCCCGTTGGTTTTCGGGTTGATGCGTGCACCGGCCAGTCGATGCATCGGCTGAGCCAGTTCGGCAATCGTCGGATACGGCCGCGCCTTGGTGACAGCGATGATCTGGTGATTCGGGCTGACGAGCGTCTGCGGCAGCAACTCGGCGTCGAAGACGTCGACGACGTTCTTCGGGGGCAGCACATAGCGCGTCGGATCGGTGGCGCTGGGAACTTGCGCAATGAGCGCGGGGGCGAACAGAAGCGAAGCAATGACGACAAGACGCGCAGGCCGGATGGCGTGCATGGGCGCTCCTTGAAAAGATCAGGGGATTGTAACTCTGAAGGGTACGAGGGGCCCGGAGCGGCTGGAAGGGCTGGTGGGCAGGAGGGGAACAGCGGCAGGAGGGCGTCCTGCCACTCCCGCCTCAGCTACTTCTTCGGCGGCGTGCATTCGCGCTTGCAGGCCGCGCGGAAGACGCAGTCAAATGTGTGCAGCAGGCCGCCGACGATGGATATCCCTGCTACCCGGTGTTCGAGAATGACAAGACGCTGGATCGCATCCGCACGGACCGCGGATTCAAAGACTTTCTCGCGGCGCAGCATGCGCAGTGGGAACGATTCAGACGCTCGCGGAATGATCAGACGCGGGAAGGTCCGGAAGGGCGGGCGAGCCTGCCCTGAGCCAGCGGACCGAGTCGAAGGGCAGGGCGGAGTTGCCACCCCGAAGCTCGCCGTTGCCAGGGAGCGAAGGCGGAAGGGAATGAGGAGGTCGGTCATGAAGACGACGCGAATGTTGTGCGTGATCGCGATGGCTCTTGGGGTGACGACCTGGGTCGCGCTGTCGCCGGCTCGTCTCGCTGCCGGACAGGCCGGAGGTGAGCGCGTCGCGATCGATGCGGACGATCTCGGCGGGGTTGTCACGAGCGCCAAAGGACCGGAGGCCGGCGTCTGGGTCATCGCCGAGACCTCCGATCTGCCGACGAAATTCGTGAAGATCGTCGTCACCGACGATCGTGGCCGCTACGTGCTGCCGGATCTGCCCAAGGCCAACTACAACGTCTGGGTACGAGGCTATGGACTCGTTGATTCGCCAAAGGTGCAGGCTGCGCCGGGCAAGACGCTGAACCTCACCGCGGTTGTCGCCCCCAACCCGCGCGCGGCCGCCGAGTACTATCCGGCCGGCTACTGGTTCTCGTTGATCCGGGTGCCCGAGAAGAGCGAATTCCCGGGAAACGCGCCCGGCGGCAACGGCATCTCTCCGAACGTGAAGAGTCAGGCAGACTGGATTCGCCAGGTGAAATCAGGCGGGTGCACCGCGTGCCATCAGCTGGGCACCAAGGGCACGCGCGAGATCCCGAAGTCGCTCGGCACGTTCAACGACTCCGTCGCGGCGTGGGATCGGCGCATTCAATCGGGGCAGGCAGGCGCACAGATGAGCGGAGGGCTCAATCAAATGGGCCGCTCGCGCGCGTTGGCCATGTTCGCAGACTGGACGGATCGCATTGCGGGCGGCGAGGTGCCGCCCGTCCCGCCGCGGCCGCAGGGTCCCGAGCGTAACGTCGTCATCACGCAGTGGGACTGGGCGGATCCGAAAGCGTACCTCCACGACGAGGCTTCGACCGATCGGCGCAATCCGACGCTCAACGCCAACGGGCTGATCTACGGGTCGCTGGAGCTGAGTGCCGACTATCTGCCCGTACTCGATCCGGTGCGCAACACGATCAGCCAGGTGAAGCTCACGGTTCGCGATTCCGAAACGCCTCGAACGTCCGCCACGATGCCGGCGCCGTCCCCGTACTGGGG
>JBKPDW010000257.1:0-5532 GCA_046728115.1 Acidobacteriota bacterium
CAGCAGCATCACCGGCCAGGCGACCTGTCCCAATCGCAGGTTGGAAAATGCCGCTTGCGTGACCAGCACAGCGCAGGCGATCGGCAGCCCCTGGCGCGGCGCAACGCCTTTGCTGATCAGGTGAACTGATGCGAACAGACAGACGAAACTGATCGCCCACCAGGCAATCAGCGCAGCTGGCAGCGGGGCGCGACAGAGCTGGGCCATGATCGCAACCACCCACGGTGGATTGAGATTGGGTCCGCGGTGAGCCACGTACGGCACGTACGGATCGGTGCCTGCGAGGAACTGCCGGCTCGATTGGTAGAACGTCAGAAAATCGGTGCTCGCGGCGCCGGGGCGGCCGGCCAGCGCAAGGATCGTCAGAATGCTCGCCGCGATGAACAGCAGCGGAACTCCGTAGGTGGTCCAGGCCGATGATCGGCTCGTCAACTGGCAGAGATCAGGATGGATGGGTTGAGGGACGAAGGAGCAGCTGATCGCCGAGCTTCAATTCCCCACGCTCGGCGGCCCCGCCGTTCAGCTCCACGACCGCGTACGCGCGTGCCGACAACGCGATGCGCCACGGCTTGACGTCGCGCACGATCTTCAGCACCCGCCCGCCGCGATCGACGAACACCACGTCGATCACGAATCGCATGAAGAACGTGTGGATCGACGAGCACGGCGCGATGATCATCGCCGCCGAGGGATCCAGGCTGTCGCGGCCCAGCAGTCCCCGCCGCCGCGCCTCGCTCGTCCCGGCGATCTCCACGGCCGACGCCACCACGCGACCCGTTCGCTCGTTCACGATCGCGGCATCGGCGGGTGCGTCGCGCAGGAAATCCACAGGGCAATTGTAAAGGGGAAATCGCGTACCGGCAGTACTGGCAGTTCAGATTTCAGAGTTCAGAGTCCAGATTGATTTAAGGACTTGCGGAGTTCAGATTGCGGCCTGCAAGCGGCGAAGATCAGTGCATCAGCGTGCTCGGCGAGGGGACGACGGCCTGCAGCCGCATGGCGGCGTCGAATTCAGCCCAGCGCTCGAGTGCGTCCTTCGGGTCCGTGAAGTACTCGATGTGCCGTGTCGCGGAATCGTCCAGGATCAGGCGATAGGGACCCGCTGGTTGCAGTTCCGTCAAATCCAGTCGACACGCACCGCTCCGCGGCGACAGATAGTATGCGCAGCGCTGAAACATAGGCCAGCGGATTCAGCAAGCGACGTACCGCCGGGTCTGGCCGTGCAGCGATGCGCACTCAGGTGTCGATCGAAATGCGGCCGCGTACAGATTCGTAGGGCGCTGACGAAATCGAGTACCAGCGCGGCCGGCTGGCGTTGCCGTTTTTGCGCAGGCCTGACACAATCACTGTTCACTGGCAGTTTAGAGTTCAGATTTCAGAGTTCAGATTTAAGTCAGATTGAAGAGTTAGAGATTCTTAAGGCGGATTGATTGATTATGGATGATTGACCCAAATTAACGGAGGCCGAACGATGAGTAGCGTGCGAGTCCTGGTCGGGACGCGTAAGGGCGCGTTCGTGCTGACATCCGACGGCAAGCGCGAGCGATGGGATGTCAGCGGGCCGCATTTCGGAGGTTGGGAGATCTACCACCTGAAGGGATCGCCGGCGGATCCGAATCGGCTGTATGGGTCCCAGACCAGCGGCTGGTTCGGGCAGGTGATTCAGCGATCGAACGACGGCGGCAAGACATGGGCACCCGCCGGCAACAAGTTCGCCTACGATGGCGTTCCAGGCCCGCACAAGTGGTACGACGGTACGCCGCATCCCTACGAGTTCAAGCGGGTGTGGCACATCGAGCCGTCGCCCTCCGATCCCGACGTGCTCTACGCGGGCGTGGAAGACGCCGCGCTGTTCCGCACGAAGGACGGCGGACAGACTTGGGAAGAACTTCCTGGCCTGCGCAACCATCCGTCCTCCGCCGACTGGCAGCCGGGCGCCGGTGGTCTGTGCCTGCACACGATTCTGATCGATCCAGGCAATCCTCAGCGCATGTTCATCGCCATCTCCGCGGCCGGCGCGTTCCGGAGCGACGACGGCGCCACGACATGGCGGCCGATCAACCAGGGCCTGCGATCGGAACAGATCCCGAACCCGACGGCCGAAGTCGGTCACTGCGTCCATCGACTTGCCATGCACCGATCGCGGCCGAACGTCCTGTTCATGCAGAAACACTGGGACGTCATGCGTACCGACAACGCCGGCGATGTATGGCGCGAGGTGAGCGGCAATCTGCCGACGGATTTCGGCTTCGTGATCGACGTCCACGCTCACGAGCCGGAAACGATCTACGTCGTCCCCATCAAGAGCGATGGGGAGCACTATCCGCCCGAGGGGAAGCTGCGCGTCTATCGAAGCAAAACCGGCGGCCAGGAGTGGGAAGCGCTCGCGAAAGGCCTGCCGCAGCGCGACTGTTACGTGAACGTCCTGCGCGATGCCATGGCGGTAGACTCGCTCGACTCGTGCGGCATCTACTTCGGGACGACCGGCGGACAGGTGTACGCGTCGGCCGATGCCGGAGACAACTGGGCCCCGATCGTTCGAGATCTTCCGGCGGTGCTGTCTGTCGAGGTCCAGACACTGCGGTAGCAGCTTCAAGCACCGTGTCGAAACGTAACGCGCCACCACAGTGGGCGAAGAACACAGGGGTAGGAGGTGCGCAATGATTCGCGTCAGCCTGCCGCAGCATCTGCGGACACTCGCCGGCGTCAGCGACGAGGTGACGCTCGACGTGCATGGCCTCGTCACGCAACGATCCATTCTCGACGCGCTCGAGATGGCGTATCCAGTCCTGCGCGGGACCATCCGCGATCACGTGACGCACAAGCGCAGGCCGTACGTGCGGTTTTACGCCTGCGAGGAAGATTTCTCGCACGAGTCGGCGGATGCGCCGCTGCCGGCACCTGTCGCCGCAGGCATCGAGCCGTTTCTGGTCATAGGTGCGCTCGCTGGCGGATAAGGCAAAATTGGAAGAACGCGTGATAGCCGAACAGCGATTGCTGACCGATCTCAACCTCGGCATCCGCCGTGATGCAGGGACCCGACGATCAGGAGCGGGCGCCTGCTGGCCGTGATAAAAAACAGAGATGGGTCGGCGGCTGCATTGTCTGTTCGCCTCGCTGCTGGTTTGCGCAATTACGGGTGCGGCGTGTAGAAATCAATCCGCCGGTCCGCCGCCGAGCTTTCCGCCCGCAGCCGTCGAGCTTGCTGTCGCAAAACCTACGGCCATCGAAGACGCCACCGAGTACGTCGCAACACTGCGATCGTTGCGCTCGACGGCGATTCAGCCGCAGGTGGACGGCCAGATCACGCAAATCTTCGTCAAAGCCGGCGATCGCGTCAGTCAGGGAGCGCCGCTCGTGCAGATCGACCCGCGGCGGCAGCAAGCCGCCGTCTCGAGTCAGGAAGCCGAGCGCGCCGCCCGCGAGGAAGCCGTCAACTACGCGCGCCAGCAGGCGCAACGAGACCGTGAACTGCTGGCCGCCGGCGCCATCAGCCGGCAGGAATCGGAGCAGGCGGAGACGGCGCTCCGAACCGCGGAGGCGAATCTCGAATCGCTGAAAGCGCAGCTGCGTCAGCAGGAAGTGCAGCTGCGCTACTTCACCGTGACGGCTCCGACCGCCGGCATCGTGGGCGACGTGCCGGTCCGCGTCGGGAACCAGGTTACGCCGCAGACGCAGCTGACGACGATCGATCAGAATGCGACGCTCGAAGTCAACGCGTCGGTGCCGGTCGAACGGGCGCGAGAGCTGCGCATCGGACTCGCGCTGCAGATTCGCAGCAGCGACGGATCAGAGCAGCTGGCGGCGACCAGGATCAGCTTCATTTCACCGCGCGTCGACGATCAAACGCAGTCGTTGCTCGTCAAAGGCCTGATCACCAACCCCGACGCCCGCATGCGTCCGGCGCAATACGTCCGCGCACGCATCGTGTGGAAGACCAGCGAAGGCATCGTCATTCCGGTGACGTCAGTGCTCCGGATCAGCGGTCAAATCTTCGCGTTCGTCGCGGACGAGGCAGGCGGCAAGCTCGTCGCGAAGCAGCGCGCCATCAAGGTGGGACCGATTGTCGGCGACAGTTATCCGGTCCTCGACGGCCTCAAGCCGGGCGACCGCATCGTCGTCTCCGGCGTACAGAAGCTGGCGGACGGCGCGCCCATACAGCCTGCTCAGCCGGCACAGTAATGTTCGTCGACACGTTCATCAAGCGGCCGATCCTTGCGAGCGTCTGCTCGCTCGTGATCATCCTCGTCGGGCTCATTGCGATCCCCACGCTTCCCATCGCGCAATTCCCGGAGCTGGCGCCGCCGCAAGTACAGGTGAGCGCCTTCTACAACGGCGCGAACGCACAAACCGTCGAAACCGCCGTGACGATCCCGCTCGAACAGGCAATCAACGGCGTCGAGGGGATGCAGTACATGACCTCCTCGAGCGGCAACGACGGATCGTGCGGGATCACGGTCACCTTCGACGTGTCGAGGAATCTCGACGTGGCGGCCGTCGACGTGCAGAACCGCATCTCGCAGGCTGAAGGTCGGCTGCCGAACGAGGTGAAACAGGTCGGCCTGTCGGTGACGAAGGTGTCGACGAACTTCGTGCTCGCCGCCGCGGCGTACTCCGAGCACGGCGAATACGATCCGCTCTTCGTCAGCAACTATCTCGATCGCTTCGTGGTCGACGAACTGAAGCGAGTGCCGGGTGTCGGCAACGTGATCGTCTTCGGGGTCGGACGGTATGCCATGCGCATCTGGCTCGATCCCGAGCAGCTGGCGGCGCGCAACATCACCGCAAGCGAAGTCGTGGACGCGCTGCGCGAGCAGAACGTCCAGGTGGCCGCCGGCGCCATCGGACAGCAGCCGGCTCCCTCCGACCAGCGATACCAGATCAGCGTGCGCGCGGCAGGACGGC
The DNA here is from genome assembly GCA_046728115.1 of Acidobacteriota bacterium. Taxonomy (GTDB): domain Bacteria; phylum Acidobacteriota; class Vicinamibacteria; order Vicinamibacterales; family CAVVIG01; genus CAVSWN01. The sequence goes on from JBKPDW010000257.1 coordinate 4,906, forward strand.
TCAGCGATCCGGTGGAATTCGACGAGGTGATCCTGAAGCGCTCGCCGGACGGCGCCCTGGTGCGCGTCAAGGACGTCGGCCGGACCGAGCTCGGCTCCGAGAGCTACGGCACCGCGTCGCGATATCAGACGCGGGACGCCGTCGGCGTCGGCGTGCTGCAGCTTCCCACAGCCAATTCGCTGCAGGTGTTCAGAGACGTCAGCGCCGAGATGGACCGGCTGTCCAAACGATTTCCGCCCGGTCTGAAGCTGGAAGTGGCGTTCGAAACGACCAGCGTCGTCGCCGAGTCGATCCGCGAGGTCGTGCAAACGCTCGGTATCGCCATCGCGCTGGTCGTCCTCGTCATGTTCCTCTTCCTGCAGAACTGGCGAACGACGATGATTCCCGCCATCACGATTCCGGTGTCGCTCATCGGCACGTTCGCGTTCGTGAAGCTGTTCGGCTTCTCGATCAACACGCTCACGCTGTTCGGCATCACGCTCGCCACCGGCCTCGTCGTCGACGATGCGATCGTCGTCATCGAGAACATCGAGCGACACATCCACGAGTACAAGGTATCCGCCAGGCACGCCGCCGCCGATGCGATGCGTGAAGTGCTGGGCGCCGTGATCGCAACCGGACTCGTGC
>JBKPDW010000258.1:0-28154 GCA_046728115.1 Acidobacteriota bacterium
GATCCTGCCACTGCGGAACGCTCAAGTCCGGCGCGAACCAGGAGAGGTCCGGCACGCCATCCGCGTCCAGATCCCTGCCAAGGAAGAATTTCCGGCGCTGGAGGATCGGGAAACGCCGCGAGAACGCGATCGCCTTCCGGAAGAACTCGACGAGGTCCGCGTTCTTCGTCACGAGGGTCCAGTCGAACCAGTTGATCTCGTTGTCCTGGCAGTACGCGTTGTTGTTGCCTCGCTGCGTGCGCGCGAACTCGTCGCCTCCGAGAATCATCGGCGTGCCAGACGAGAAGATCAGATAGCACGCGTAGTTTTTCATCAGCTGCTTGCGCAGCGTCCATATGCCGCGGTCGTCCGTCGGGCCTTCGACGCCGCAGTTCCACGAGTTGTTGTCGTTGGCGCCGTCCTGGTTGTTCTCTCCGTTCTGTTCGTTGTGCTTGCCGTTGTACGAGACCAGATCGTTGAGCGAGAACCCGTCGTGGCATGTGATGAAGTTGATACTGTTGTACGCCGAGCGTCCATCCTCGCCGTAGAGATCGGCCGAGCCGGTCAGACGCCAGCCAACGTCGGACAGGACCGCGTCGCCCTTGCCGAAGCGCCGCATCGTGTCCCGGAACTTTCCGTTCCATTCGGACCAGTCGACGGGAAAGTTGCCAACCTGGTACGTGCCGATATCCCACGGTTCCGCGACCATGATGACCTGGTTCAGCAGCGGATCCTGCGCGACGGCATCGAAGAACGGTGAAGAGGCGCGGAAGGATCCGTCATGACCGCGTCCGAGCACCGACGCGAGATCGAACCGGAAGCCGTCCACGTGCATGTCGCCGGCCCAGTACCGCAGCGAGTCCATCACGAGCCTGATGACGGCAGGGCTGTCGAAGTTGAGACTGTTCCCGCAGCCCGTGTAGTTCATGTAGTAGCGCCGTGGAGCCTCGGGCGGGCCCGCCAGGCTGTAGTAGGCGGGGTTGTCGAGGCCGCGGAATGCCAGGCTCGGTCCCATCTCGTTCCCCTCGCCCGAGTGGTTGTATACGACGTCGAGGATGACCTTCATCCCGGCCCTGTGGAGCTCTCGAACCAGCGTCTTGAACTCGGCAACCTGGCAGCCCGGCGTCTTGCCCGTGCAGTACGACGATTCCGGCGCGAAGAAGCCGATCGAGTTGTAACCCCAGTAGTTCGTCAGACCTTTCTGGATTAGAAAATCGTCGATGTAATACTCGTGAACCGGCAGCAGCTCCACGGCGTTGATGCCGAGGCGTTTGAGATGTGGAACCTTCTCGATGAACCCGAGATAGGTTCCCGGATTCTTCACGCCGGACGAAGAGTGCGCTGTGAAGCCCTTGACGTGAACTTCGTAGATGACGAGCTGCTCCAGCCTGAGATCCGGCGGCGTCGTCCCCTGCCAGTCGAACGCATCGTCCACGACGATGCCTTTCGGAACGATCCGGGTGTTGTCGCGGGTGTCCGGCGTTCGCTCGCCCCCGCCGGGCTGGGCATTGTAGGCCAGCAGCAGGTTGTCGATGTTGCGGAACTTTCCGGTGACCGCCTTTGCGTACGGGTCGAGCAGCAGCTTCGCTTCGTTGAAGCGCAATCCGTATTCCGGACGGTACTCCCCCCGAACCTTGTAGCCATACAACTGTCCGGCTTTCAGCCCTTTGACGAACCCGTACCAGATGTGCTTGTCGCGGTTGGTGAGCTGAATGACGTCGGTCGGATCGTCATCGGCTTTGTCGAAGAGCAGCAGAAAGACGTCTGTTGCGTGTTGCGAATAGAGGGCGAAATTCACGCCGGAGGGCGTGAGTGTGGCGCCGATCGGAAAGTTGCACCCCTTCTCGACCGTCTTCGTCGTGCGATGCTTGAGTTCGTTCGACATCTCACGTCCCTTTCCGGCTCACGCGGGAGCCCACTTCTCGAGACCGCCGCCCTTGTTCGGGTATCAATGGCTTTGAATCGTGGCGTCCGCCACGGCATGTCGTGAGGCGCCCGCGCGACGGCGCCGTTTACAGGCTTCCGCAGAATTCTATTCGTTGCAGGAATCGACGTGACGCACGAGTCGTGCCGGATGCGTGCGATCCATCGGTGTCGAATCATCGCGTCGCGAAGCACTGCCGATCCGAACGGCCGAGGTAAGTACACCGTGAAGTCAAGTAGGATGCACGCGTGCCAATACGAAAAAACGCGACGCGACTGAGCGCAAGCGAGCGCGACAAGTTCCTGGCGGCGGTCATGGCGCTCAAGAACACCATCGCCAACCCGGGAGATCCTCCGGCGAAGCAGATCAGCATCTACGATCAGTTCGTCGCGATCCACCTGGGCGCGATCAACATCACATTCGGATCGACCACCGGCTTGAACATGGGCCATCAGGATTCCGCATTCTGCCCGTGGCACCGGTACTACCTCCTTCTCTTCGAGAAAGCGCTTCAGGCCGTCGACCCGAGCGTGACGCTGCCGTACTGGGATTGGACCGATCACTTCGGGACCCAGAACGTCCTCTTCCAGGACAACTTCATGGGACCGAATGGCACCGGGTCCCTTCATGGCTTCGGGGAACGAAGCGTCAAGTCGGGATACTTTGCGTTCAACAAACCGGGAAGTGGCGGCAATCCGACTCCCCTGCCTCCGTGGTGGCCTGCGGGCCTGGCGGGATGGCGTGTTCGGCCGTCGTTGGCACAAGGGCATGTGGATCCCGCCGATCCAGCGACGGGCAAAACGCTGCAGAGAAATTTCTCGTCGTTTTCCAACCTGGCAAATCTCAGCGACATTCAGACCTGTCTTGCGATCGGCCCGTCGGGCGGAAATGCTTACGAAGGCGCGAGCATCGCCACGAGCTTTCGCAGAAATCTGGAGGCGGCCAGCAAGACGCACAACTTTCACCACGGCTGGGTGGGCGGGAACATGGGCGACCCGAATTCTTCGCCCAACGATCTCATCTTCTTCATGCACCACTGCAACATCGACCGGCTGTGGGCGATGTGGCAGATCGATCAGCACCAGGGCCCTGCGTACTACCCGGCGAGCGGCCGCCCGCAAGGACACAACCTCAACGATCCGATGTGGCCGTGGGTTGGTTCAGCGGCCGGGTACTCTGCCCCCAATCTGGCCAGCGACATCGTGCTCCCGAATTTCGCGCCGCAACCTGCCGTTCATCCCGCTGATGCGCTCGATCATCGAGCCCTCGGCTACTGCTACGACACAGAGGCCATCGTCGGCATCGCTCTCGATCAGACGGGGAGCATGAACCAGATGACGCCCGACCCCATGGTGGTGTCGGGCCCGGATGTCACGAAATGGGAGGCGGCCAAGCGCGGCGTTGCCGCACTGCTGCACGATTGCGAAACGGCGTACACGCAACGTGAAGCTTACGTGATTGCCGGCGTTGAAACGTTCAGGTCACTCGCGACCAATGTGTTCACGCCGATCTTTCCGGGCGTGCCGTACGGCCTGGTCAAGAACGGCTCGACCTACAGCGAATCCGGCTTCACGACCGCGATCGCGACACAGTCGCCGGGTGGCGGCACACCCATTGGCGGAGCTTTGCTCGACACCGAGGCCACCCTGGTCCGGCCGCCGTTGGGGAATACGCCGCCGCACGACACGCGCTTTCTCATGTTCCTGACCGACGGCATGGAAAACGCCGCACCGATGCTCTCGACAATTGCCGCGGCGCAACTGCAGGACACGATTGTCTTTGCGATGGGCTTCGGAACAGGAACCGATGTGGACTACTCCACCGTCGCCAGCATCGTTTCGAAAGGGAAGGCAGCGCCTCCGCTGGTCACGAGCCAGGTGTACCACGGTGAAAACGCAGGCGAGATCAACAAGTTCTTCACCAACAGCATCGCGCACGCTCTCGGCTACGAGCCGGCGATCGATCCGGTCTTCGAACTGTTTGCCGGCGAGCACGTCGACGCACCGTTCTACATCACGGATGCCGATCAGTCGTTCATGATCACGGTTCAGGGGTTCGATTTCAGCGACGAAAACTGGGAGTGCTGCCTGCGTCTGCCCGACGGGTCTTCGTGCAGCTGCGATGCGTCCTGCGACGAGGACGGCGGCCACGAGCACTCGCACGGCAGCGGCCACGTGCATTCGCACGAGCACGGCAGCTTCCTCGTGACCAGCAACAAGAGCAGCGGACGAATCACGGTGTTTCTCAACCGCAACGGCGCCGATTCCGAGGAGTGGGTCGGCCGCTGGTTCGTGCGCGTGATGTACAAGATGAGCGACGCAAACATGCGCATGCTCATGCCGTCGGGATTCGACATGCTGTTTCCGGTTGGATCGCGACCGGTCCGCGGACCGGTGTTTGCGCAGGCTGCCCTGCCTCTTCGCCAGCGCACGGCGACACGCCTGCTGGCGCAGCAGCCGGGCGCCCAGGTCAACTTTCCCGTCACGGGAGCCAACAGCGAGCGACAGGATTGCTGCGCGGTTGCCGTGAACGTCCACTGCCGAAGCACGCTTCGAATCGGCTTTGCCGTCGATCGAGAGAAGGTTTTCGCTGGCACCAATTTCACGGTGTCGCTGAGCGCCGCTGACATCTCCGGCGCCAGGGTCTCGACGCTGGCAGCCACGGGACGGCTCGTTGCCCCCGGCTTCTCCGTCGGAAACGTGTATCTGGATCAGAGGACGATCCCGATCGCCCAGCGCCGGAAATTCGTGCCGCGAACAGAGGCCGACGCCGTGTTCGACGAAGCCAGGTTCCTGGCGGATTACGAGGCGAAGAAGCCGGGTGCCTTTGCGATGCGGGACGAAGTGATGGAGGTCAGGAGCTCGCGGAACGACAGGGCCACAGCTGTGGTCTCGAACGCGCGATTCCCCGGCGTCTACAGAATGGCTTTCCAGGTGTCGGGATCGATCGCGTACGGGGAGGGCGAGCCACAGGAATTCACGCGAGTCCTCAGCCGCGAGGTACCGGTCGGCCTCGAAGTCGGCCCCGGCTCGATCGATGGAACGTGGCGACTCGCGAAAAACGTTCTCACCGTCACCTATTCGGTGGCGGACAAGGCAGGCAACCACGCCTCGCCTGCGTTGATGCACACGAGTGCTTTGAGCATCAATGGTTCGGATGTCGACGCCAGACCCGCCAATGATTATTCGGCCACACACACGCTGAGCCTCAACATCAAAGGCAAGGATTTCAGCGTGTCGGCCGATGGGAAGAAGGTGATCGGCGGCACCGCGCGGTTGGCGTTGAAGAGCGGGAAAACTCTCGTGCTGAAGGCAGGCGATCGCTTCAACTGGCAGCTCGAGGTTGCAGGTGCTAAGACGGGCGTGTCGCAAGCGAAGGGGGTCGCTCGCAAGAAGCCGAAGCCATCACGTCGCCGCTGAACCTTTGCGAACTCAACCAGGCCCGGCCCTTGCCCGTTCACGTCTGCAACGCCAGTTTGAGGCGCGTCGCAAATCCCTACGGCCGGCCGACGCTGCCTTTGAGATCGACCAGCGATTCAGCGTAGTCGTCGAGCACCACGCCGCCATCCGGCGCGGGTTTCACGCGTGCCGCTCCGGCCATCGACCCGGTCACCCCGCCTTTGGAATCAAAGCGCAACTCGACGACGGTCAGTGCATAACCGGCTCTGGACTTCGCGGGATCCGCGCCGAAGAAGAAGAGCGGCTGATCCGCGATGAGTACCAGCCGTCGGGTTTCCCCCTGTTGCTCTTCGCGCGCGTAACGGATGTCGACTTTGTGCGACTGGGTTTCGATGGTGCCGACCGGTGGAAGGGGACGAAGAGCGTTCATGAAATTCTGATACCCGCCGTACTTCAGGGCGTCGCTCACCCGCGTCCGGCTGGTCTCGTTCATCAGATGATCGACGTGAATCGTCAGCTTCGACGTGACCGTCGTCACTCCGCTTTTTGCCTGTGCATCGACTGTCACCGTGATCGGATATTCACCAGCGGCGCGCGTCAGTCCGCCCGCCAACACCAGAATGGTCGCAACCGACAGCGCCCCACGCAATGCTTGCATGACGATCCTCCGTTTAACCTGTCCTCGAGTCCTCTGTCGTCGTGGTCAGAAAGCACAAAGGGCAGACCGCTACACCGAAGCGCAAAGAGTATTAACGATGATACGTGCACGTCCTTGCATCCGCCACGCAGACCGTTGTCGAATTCAATCGGCGCCCAGCTCTGCAGTTCCGTTGAATGGGTGATTTCGTCAATGTTCTCCTTACGTTGAGCGGCGATCCGTCGGCTTCAGTTCTGGTCTTTTGGTACCGGGCTTGCCCTTGCCTGGATCGATCGAACGGGACACATCAGCTGAAGGCCTGTCCTAAAGGACAGATCGGCAACAGGTTAAGGTCAACAGCTCTCGAATGAACGAGGTGTGTGCTGTCCCGTTGTGCCACGACATGTCGCGGCGGTTTGCCGACGATCTCGAATGAGAGGCCCTTGGTGCGTGTGCTCCCAGCCGTGTTGTGCGCAACCCTGATCGTCCTCACCACGGGGCCTGCGTCGGCCCAACCCGCACGGCCTACCGTTGGCGTCGCGTTTGGCGGCGGCAGCGCCCGCGGGATTGCGCACATCGGCGTGATTCAGTGGTTCGAGGAGAATCACATCCCGATCGATGCTGCCGCCGGCACCAGCATGGGCGGCCTGGTCGGCGGAGCGTTTGCGACGGGAATGTCGGCCGCTGAGCTACGTGCGCTCATCACCAACACCGACTGGGACGTGATGTTCGGAAGTTCGTCGTTCAGGTTCAAGAATCTCCGCCGGAAGGAAGACGCGAGGAGCTATCCGTCACGGCTCGAGTTCGGTTTGAAGAGCGGATTCGCGCCGCCGACGTCGCTCAACGATGGCCGACAGGTGGATCTCCTGCTGGCGCGGATTGCGGCGGCATACTACGGCCTCGAACGATTCGAAGATCTTCCGACCCCTTTTCGCGTGGTGGCCGTCGACCTCCTGCAGGGGGAAAAAGTCGTGCTGGACAGCGGGCCGCTCGCGACCGCGCTGCGCGCAACGATGTCGTTGCCCGGCATCTTTCCGCCCGTCCAGCGAGACGGCCGTGTGCTCGTCGACGGCGGCGCGCTCGACAACGTTCCGGCCGACGTCGTGAAGAACTTCGGTGTATCGGAGGTGATCGCGGTCGATGTCGGGTTGCCGCCGAGAGAGGCGGTCGACTATTCGATGTTCGGCCTGATGGGTCAAACGGTGGACGCGATGATGCGCACGTCCACGCGCGCATCGCTGGCCAGCGCAGACATGACAATCGCCGTCGACATGGAAGGCTTCGGGTCTCTCGACTGGCGCAGGGCCGACGAGCTGATCGCCCGTGGTTACCAGGCAGCCGAAAAACATCGGGACGAGCTGCTCAGGTTCAGGGCGTCGGATGCGGACTGGGATCGCTGGCTCGCGACGCGCGCTGAGCGTCGCCGAACCGACGTGCCGCAACCGGTTTTCATCACCACGACGGGGTTCGCGCCGAAAGACGCCGCGTTCGTCGAGCACACGCTCGCGAAGCACCTGAATGTACCGCTCGACATCCCCTTGTTGGAAGACGAACTTGTTGCGCTCTCGGGCCTCGATCGATATCAGTCGGTTGACTGGCAGATGACGATGGAAGGGGGGCGCAACGGCCTGCTCGTGCGCGCGCGCGAGAAAACGTATGCGCCGCCGTTTCTCATGCTCGGCCTCACAATCGAGAACACCACGTCGGACAGTTTTCGGGCGCAACTGAACGCGCGCTATCTTGCGTTCGACACGCTGGGGTCCGGATCCGAGGTGCGCATCGACGGCACGCTGGGAACCGATCCGAGCATCGGAGCGGCGCTGTACAAGCCTATCGGCGCAACTCCGTGGTTCGTGCGCGCAGTCGGCGGAACGAACAGGCGCACGTTCAATTTCGTCTCCGATGATGTTGTCGTTGCCGAATATCGGGAAAGCCGTGTCGGCGTGGAGGGTGACCTGGGGATCAATCTCTCCAGTGTGAGCGAGCTGTCGGGCGGCTTCTACGCAGGCCATCTCAGCGACACCATCCAGGCCGGCGATCCAGGACTTCCCGAGCTTGGCGGGACCGAGACGGTCGCGCGGCTCCGATGGGTGCTCGATCATCAGGACAGCGAGGTGATCCCGTCGCGCGGGATTCGCCTGCTCGCGTCGTTGTCTCAGACGATGGCATCGCCCGAGGTCGCCGGCATCGCGCGAACCAACAAGAACCTCACGCAGGCCGAAGTGTCCTTCTCGTCGTTTCATCCCGTCGGCGCTCGCAACCGGCTGTTGGCGGTATTCTCCGGCGGCACGTCGTTCGGCGATCGTCCCCTGGCCACCCGTCAGTTCACGGTTGGATATCCGTACGTACTGGACGCGTTCACGGTCGGCGAGCGGCGGGGGGATCACTATGCCGTGTTGACGCTCGGCGCCATGCGGCAAGTGGGCCGCCTGCCTGATTTCCTGGGCGGACCGGTATTTGCCGGCGGCTGGCTCGAGAACGGCGCGGTCTTCAACACTCACGAAAACGCGGACTTCAACAGCCAGATCGGCGTGGGAATCGTCCTGGACACGCTGATTGGACCCGTTTTCCTGGGAACGAGCGCAGGCCTCGACGGCGGCTGGCGCGTGAGGTTTGGCGTAGGTCGGATCTTCAGGTAACGGCGCCGTAGTCACGCCGCGGCTCACCTCGATCGCGCTCGTTCCGATCTGACGAACGCAATCACGCGTTCCGAGGTCTGATCTCCATCTTCGCCGAGCTTGTGCCAGATGCTCATGTGCGTGCGATCCGATATTCGAACGAGGTCCACCGGCACGCTGCCGGCGGCAGCCATTGCTTGCGCCATGTCAACGTTCTGCTGACGGCGCCAAGGTTCGTCGCCGTCGGCGTAGATGATGAGCGTTGGCGGCAGATTCGCTCGCAGATGATGCGCGGGCGACGCGTCCGTCCACACCTTCGGATCGATGCCCCAAACGCTCTTCGGCCGATCGGGTGCGACGCCTTCTCTCTCCACCCAGAAGAACGCGCTGATCGGGACGACGCCACGAACGTCGCGCGCGGACAATCCGTGCGCATTCAGATAGCGCTCGTCGGTCACGAGCAGCTCGGCAAGGTACGCGCCTGCCGAGTGCCCGACCAGGAATATCTGGTCCGGATCCCCGCCGTATTCGCCAATATGGTGCTTCACCCACGCAAACGACGCCGCGGCATCCTGCACGTGTGCGGGATGCGAAACCGCCGGTGACAGCCGGTAGTTGACGGTCGCCGTCGCGATGCCGGCCTGCGCGAACCGCCGGCCCGTCGCCACCTCGAGACTCTTGTCGTCCTGCGTCAGGGCGCCGCCGTGGATCCAGACGATGACCGGAACGCCGGTCTTGCCTTGCGGCAAGTACAGATCCAGCTTGTCGAGATCGGTCGGGTACTGCACGCCGGTCAGGTACGAAATGTTGCTGACGACTTTGACCGGCGGTACATCCGCCGCCGCGAAACACAGCGCAGCCAGCAGGAACAACATGGCCGGATTATAGCGGTGGGTTAGTGCTTTTCAGGAGTTGACCCGTGCACCGCCGGTGACGCTGCTCGCGGCGCTGATCAACTCGTCGTGCGACGGGAATTTGCCCAAGCCCGAAAGACCTTCCTGGCATTCGATGTGGGACCACTGCACGATGCCGTCCCGATCGATGAGGAACTGGCCCTTCAGCTGCGAAAACGACGCGGCAAAATCCCGCTCGTCGGAAGGCGTGTTCTGATAGCCGTCCAGCGCGCTGAGAGCGGCCGCGGCCTGGGGCACCGGCAGCGGCGCAGGAAGTTCCCCGGTCGGGTTGATGTGAATGGTCTGCATCGCCTGCATCATCTCCGGCGTGGGCTCCGGATGCGGGACGCCGTACGAGCGGTGCGTGCTCAGTTGCGGATCGGCGCCGAGCGCCAGGCGCGTCGGTCTGAACTTGAAGTAGAGCCGCGCATTATCCAGATCGGTCGCGACGATGGCGAGCGAATCGACGCCGAGCGACCTGAGGTGGTCCGACGAGGTCGCCATCTGTGCCAGCGCGCGCCTGCAGAACGGGCAGTACAAGCCATTGAACAGACCGAGCAGCAGCGGGCTCCGCCCGCGGTAATCGGCCAACGAAATCATGCGCTCTTCATTCACCGCCGCGACGGTGAAATCGGGTGCGCGGTGTCCGGGCTGAATCGGCTGACTTGGCTGCGTCATGGCTCCTACCATTTCTGCGCTTCAACACAAGAACGGAAGCAGGAGAATCGTATCAGGATCGAGGCCGGTCTGCTGGCAAAGCTGCTGAGCCTTTTCCATATACTCCTGCGCCCGAACACGGTCGCCCCGGTCCAGGGCAATCGTGGCCAGACCGTCGTAGCACGGGAGAATCAGTTGCGGCTCCCCAATCTTTTCAGCCAACGCAAGCGCCTCGCGATAGGCGTCTTGCGCCGGCTGGAGTTCGCCGCGGCATTGATGGATTTGCGCCATCACGACCAGCGGAACGGCGAGGTGGTCCAGCTGTCCCAGCTCGCGGTCCAGCGTCGCGGCTGCCTCCGCCGCCTGAAGGCCTTCCGTTTCGCAGCGGTCCGTGAGTGCGCAGTACGCTGCGGCGAGGTTTGCGTAGATGTACGACTGAAGCGAGGCGGCGCCGATCCTCGACGCGATCTCCAGGCCAGTCAGCGAGACGTCGATCGCACGTTTCGGCTCGACGGAGCTGTAAAGGACACCGAGATTGGCGTACGCCCGGCAGGCGACGTCGAGCAGGCCCAGATCGTTCGCCGCGGCGAGGCTGCGCTCGATCCGCTCGCGGGCGGCTTCGAGCTGGCCCGACCGCGCGAGCGCCACGCCGATCGTATTGGTCGCCTGCGCGATCGCGGCCGTCGCCGATTTGCGGATCTGAGCCGCGTCCGACGCTGGCGCCGCGAGCGCCTGCTCCGCCGATTGCACCGCGCGCTCGGCCCACTCGACAGCTTTGTGATTGTCTCCACTGCGAAAGGCGGCGAGCCCCAGCTCATGATAGAGGTGCGCCGCCTCGATGTGCGCCGCCGAACCCGAGAGCTCGTCCAACGCGCGCCGATACGCGGCCATCGCCTCGGTGCGATTGCCGGCCTGCCAGTGGAGAGTGCCTGTCTTGCGGGCGATGCGCGCCTGATCGACCCCGGAGTGTGCGGCGCGATAGGCGGCACCGACGCGCTCGTAATGATCCATCGCTGCGGCCCGATCGCCGAGCAGCGCCAGCAGGTCGGCGAGCGTTTCCTGCACCGCAAGCCGCGTCCCGTCCTGACCGCTCGTATCCTCCAACACCTCGAGAGCGCGCCGATAATGCTGCACACCTTCCACAGTGGTGTACGCGGCATGAGCGGCGTCGCCGGCCGCGATCAGCGCGCGTGCAGTCCGGGTGGGATCGGCCAGGCGGCCGGCAGCGTACAGGTGATGCGCGATCCCCGATGTGTACACGCGCGAGTCCCGGTCGAGCCGCGCCATGGCGTCGGCTACGCGCAGGTGAAGCCGCTGGCGGCGCAGCTGCGGGATTGCCGCGGTCAGCATCTGACATGTCAACTGGTGCGCAAAGCGCCACGTGATCTCCCGGCGACCCGAGGGACCCTTCAGGATTCGAGCTTGCTCCGCTTCGTCCAGCGCCGTGATCAACGCATCGCTGTCGATTTCGGCCACGTCTTCGAGCAGGTCCGGTTCGAAATGAGGACCGATCACCGCCGCGGCTCTCAGTACGTTCTGGCTTTCGGCTGAAACGCGCTGCATCCTGCGCTCCAGCACGACGCGCACCGTGTCGGGGAGCTCGACATCGTCGAAGTCCAGATCGCGCGTCCATTGGTTGCGCGCATCGAACAGCCGTCCGCCTTCCTTCAAGTGCCGGAACAGTTCGGCGACGAAGAACGGATTTCCGCCGGTATGATCGGCGAATTTGCGTACGAGCCTGGAGGGAGGGTGTGGCTGTCCGAGCGCTGCCAGCATGTCCTGCAATTCGGCGTCCGTGAACGGGTGCAGCACGATCGCTCGGGCGTGGCGCTGAGCGACGAGCTGATCGAGCGCAGCTTTGATGGCCTGAGGCGTGAGGTGGTCGTGTCCCTGGCCACGGACGCGGTCCAGCAGATTGTGAAATCTGCCTTTGCTCGCGACAGCAGGAAAGACCTCCACGTCGCGGTACGCCGCGATTACGACGATGGGGACGTTCGCAAGCTGCTGAGCGAGGTGCTGCGTCAACTGCAGTGTCGACTCGTCCGCCCACTGCAGATCGTCGATGAAGATCGCGAGCGGCATGAACTTCCCGCAACGCCCGAGGAACTCGCAGACGTTCATGAACAGGTACCGCTGCCGCAACTGCGGCGGCAGCTCGAGCGGGGCCGGCATGTCGGGGAAGAGCCGATACAGCTCGGGCATCAGCTTCGCCAGCTCCGGCGCGCTCGCGCCCAGCGCCCGGCGAAATACGGTCGCTGGCATCAACCGGGAGGCTTGCTCCAGCACCTCGATATATGGGATGAGCGCCGGCGTGCCTTCCTGCTCGTAACACCGGCCAACCAGCGTCTGGAACCCGAGTTGCCGCGCCGCGGTCAGAATTTCTTCGCCAAGTCGCGTCTTGCCGACGCCCGCGTCGCCGAGCAGCAACGTGAGGCTGCCGCGATCGGCCCTGGCTTGCTGGAGGCTCTGTTGCAGTTGCGCGCGCTCCGCGTGGCGTCCGATGAGCCTGGTGCTGCCGTCGATCGACTGCCGATCCACGACAGTCGGCGGCGGGAGCGTCGACGAGGGAGAGATCTCGACCAGACAGCGGCGCAGGGCGCTGCGGACGTCGGTGAAAGACTGGTGGCGCGACGCGGGATCCTTGGCAAGCAGCCGCGCCAGCAGGGCGTCGAGCGTCGGGGGAATCGCCGGAAGCCGATCATGGAGCATCGGGACCGGCTCTCGCAAGATTGCAGAGAGCGTCGCGTCGATGCCTGTGCGGATGAAGGGGTTGGCGCCCGACAGGATCTCATACAGCAGAATGCCGAACGCGAAAATATCGGATCGCCGATCCGCCGGCTCGCCGCGGATCTGCTCCGGGGCCATATAGGCCGGCGTACCTCGCACCAGGCCGGTCGGCGCAAACGTGACCGTTTCCATCTGATCGAAACCGTCGGTGTGCGGCAGGCGCGCGGCCAATCCGAAATCCATCACCTTGATGTGGCCGTCCTCGGTCAGCATCACGTTCGCCGGCTTGAGATCGCGGTGAACCACGCGCCGCTTGTGCGCGGCGTCGAGCGCCTCGGCGATCTCTTCCGCCACGCGCAGCGCCTCCTCGAGCCGCAGCGGTCCGTCGCGCAGCCGCCGTTCGAGCGAGTCGCCGCGGATGTACTCCATGGCGATACACGGGCGGCCGTTGAGCGTCGTCACCTCATAGGTCGAGCAGATGAATGGATGATCGAGAGCGGCGGCGGCACGCGCTTCGCCGAGCAGCTGGTCCAGGCCGTCGGTCTCGCCGGGAGCGGTGACGAACTTGAGCGCGACCCGGCGGTCGAGCATCAGGTCGTCCGCGAGACACACCTCTCCCATGCCTCCGCGGCCGATGATTTCGACGATTTGATAACGAGGCCCTGCCACGCCGTTGAATGCCATTGATGGTGCAGCCACAACAATTTTATAGCCAGCACCAGCCGTAAGCTCGACGCGCGCCCCCGTGGCTCAACGCAATCGTGGCAGATTTGTGAAGCGGCGCTCTCTCCCCTACTGCTTCGTCACAGGACGAAGAATGCAACGGCCTTCGCGTTCTCCACGCTGGCCGTACCGATCCATTGTGGACGCCGTACTACGCGGGACGAAGCTTGCGATACGCAAAGAGCAGCAGCACCGCACCGAGCACCGACATCACGAGCCCTGCGGCATCCCCAGCCGCGTAGAGGCCGGCGACTCGACCCAGGAATCCTCCAATCAGAGCTCCGGCAATGCCGAGAAGAATCGTCACGATAATGCCTCCAGGATCTTTACCCGGCATGATGAGCTTGGCGATGACTCCGACGATCAGACCGAAGATGATCCATCCGATGACGCCAAACATGTGAGCTCCTTCCTCGAGTGAACGCGCCTGCATCGTGCAGCGGTTCAGGCGACCTCCAACCATCAAGAGGCTGCAGTGTGCTGACGTTGACCGTCCGTGGTGAGCCAGCAGTGGAGACTGCGATCAAGGGAGCGGCGGGCAGAAGTAGCGCGGACGCTGCCATGCGGATCTCCTGAAGCTGGTCACTGAAATGAATCGATCTTCAGGATGGCGAGCGCGCGTCGCACACGCCAGACTCGCCGCCGTTCGATGACGCAGGGCACGCATGATACAACGCGCTTCGTCTCGACGCGGAGAATTTAACGGCCGTGATCTGATGAGTTGGTTGCGAGGGCGACTTCGTGGTGATCTCACGCTGGAAACGCATCCTGCTCATCCATTGTGATCGCGACTGCGTCTTTGCATCCCGCGCGTAGACGCGCGAGTAGAGCGCGGTGGCCACGAAGGGTCGTGGCGTGGCGCGCTTCAACTTCTCGAAAGCCACAGCCTTCTAAATACGCGGGACTTGGCATGTGGCTTGTTTGATCCCGCCCTCGATGCCCATTGTTCGCCAGCGCGAAGCGTCAATCTCGATGGCGGGATCAACGTCCGCAAAGACCTGTACATCGATGACCATGCGAAGGTTCGCTTCAATCGATCGATTGATTCGAACCTGTTTCGGCGAACCCATTGAATGGCACATCCCGCATCTCGCACGTCGAGATGGCGCGGACTGACTCGATTCAACCAGTTGCTCATGGAGGGTTGCGAATGGATATCAGACGAGGGCTTGTGTGCAGCTCAGTCATCACTCTCGTGTTGCTCGCCGGAGCACGCGACGTTCGGGCGCAGGGTCAACCAGGCGAGTCGCCCTGGGTTGTGGACGTCGGCGTCGGTATCGACATCGGCGTCAACGGCAACGTGAATTCAGGAGCCATCGGCCGTCTTCAGAATCAGGCCACGGCAATCCTGCCCCAGCCATACGGCGAGGTCTACGGCACCGGCATACAGCTTCGCTTTGGCGGTGGTTATGCGCTGAGCGACGTCTCCGAGCTGCGCGGTGTGTTCATTTATCAGTCGGCCGACGCAGACCTCATACGGCTCGGCGACATCGGGCCGTCGAGCCTCTACGCGCAGTACTCGGACTACAAGAGCTTCGGGCTGGACCTCGGGTTCCGCCGGTACATGCCGCTTTCCAGCCACAATCTGCGCGTATACGGGGAAGTGACGATCGGCGCGGCGTTCGTCAACAGCATCGACGCACAGTTCGCCGCGCCGCAGTCGAACCTCGTTTTCAGCACCACGGATTTCTACGATGATTCGGCGGCCTTCACGTGGAGCCTCAATGCGGGTGTCCTGTTCCGTATTGCCGAGCAGGTGGACCTGAACGCCCAAATCGGACTGCGGCACGTGGGTGGCCTGTCGGAGGTGGATCAGCTCGTCGGAACAGGGCTCGAGGAGATCAACAACGACAGCGCGCGCCTGACGTTTCCGATCGTCGTGGGAGTGCGCTTCCGATTCAAGTAGACAGCAGCGAGGCGGAGCCTCAGACGCGCCAGCATGTCGGGCCGCTCCGCCTCGCTGCCCGCTATGTTTTTTGCCCCGCCTTCGGCGGGGCAGTCGCCTTGACGGAGAAAAACTTGACTCATTTGCAAGATTCTTGGCCATCAAGGCTCCTAGCGAGGCGGAGCCTCAGATGCGCCAGCCTGTCGGGCCGCTCCGCCTCGCTGCCCGCCTGGGACCGCGCTTATCCCCCCGTGGTCTCGCGCGGCTCCAGCACCTGGTCGAACTGCAACTGGCTCGACCCCTCTCCTTGTCCCACCTCGTTCCTGAACGATGTCCATAACCAGGTCGACCCATCGATCCACCGTGCCATGCGCCGCTGGCGCGTGATCCGCGCGCCTTCGCGCGGGACCTCCTCGTCGTAGAGCAGTTGGTTGCCGAGCGACAGCAAAACTTCGCTGGTGGCGCTGTGAATCTTCCGTGAGCCGTCCGGCTGCAGGATCGCGCCGCGCTTGAGGCGCGAGAGGATCTGCCCGGCAGTCGCCGGGAACACGGGATTTGGAATCTGCACCGGCAGCAACGGAATCCAGTTCAGGGGTACCGGCGTCGACAGCAGGTAGCGCGGCAGTTCCGCGCCCGCCGGATCGACGGGTGGATTCACCGGCACCGCGTCGGGGGCTTCGCAGCGCTGCGCCGGCTGTTCGATCGGGCTCTCGACGGTCCGCTCGATGGCCCAGGCGAGATTGGCCATCTCGTCGCGCATGAACAGGACGTCCTCCAGCGGCGTGCTGTCGATGGTGCGGGTCAGCGTCGGTGGCAGGAAGAACCGGTTCGTGACGACCTTCGCGGCGCTGAACGAATTCGGGTTCCTGAATGCCGACTGCCACATCGAGAAGTGCGGCGGCGGGATTGCGGGGTCGCCGATCGCGCGGATCAGGCTGCGGACGCCGAACGTGTCCGTGACGACCAGCGACTCCACGCGCGTGACCGAGCCGACCGGCAGTGTCAGCGGGACGACGAACCAGTCGTTGCCGTAGCTGCTGACGTACTCGATCATCAGGAGCGCCGCCAGATCGGTCCGCCCAACGGGCAACAAGCCGTAGGCGATGCGGGCGTCCTCCATTTCCCAGAAACGCGGCGCCGGCGCACCCAGGAAGTTCACCGGTGCAGGAATCGCCGCCTCGACGATCGACGAGAAGCTCTGATCCGCGACAGTCGTGAGCGAGGCCTGGGTATTGACGTCGAACGAGCTCCAGTCGATCGGTCCGTCGACTTCCGATGCCGAGTACGTCATCTCGTCCACGGCATTCGACGACAGCCTGGCGCCGACCGACAACGCATATTCCAGCCGCGGCGGATTCCATGCATCGTCGGTGGTTCCGCCAGGCTCGCTGTA
The DNA here is from genome assembly GCA_046728115.1 of Acidobacteriota bacterium. Lineage (GTDB taxonomy): Bacteria > Acidobacteriota > Vicinamibacteria > Vicinamibacterales > CAVVIG01 > CAVSWN01. The sequence goes on from JBKPDW010000258.1 coordinate 16,835, forward strand.
CATCGAGTCGTACCACGCAAGCCAGGTCGCTGCGGCCTGTTGCACTTTCGGGCGATCGGCGAGAGCGATATTCAATGCCGCATCGAGCACGAGCTGCCCGGCGCCAACGGTGCGTAACAATGCCGCAAGCTGCCGTCCGTCGGGCGCCCGGCCCACCATCGACTGCATGTAGCGCGACGAGGCGTCGTCGATGAGTGCCGAACTGGCCGGGTCAAGCGGTTGAAGAGCGATCTTCGTGATGAACACGGACCGATAGCTCTTCGACAGCGCCTGTGACTCCAGCGTGCGCAGGAAATGCAAGCCGGATTCGACGGCGAACGTCAGCATGCGCGCATCGTTCGCGTCGTTCGCGCGCATGCGGCGTCGCTCGACGAGTACCTCCAGTGGCGTTTGCGATGGACTGTAGGCTTGTGCGCCAATCGCCACCGGTGCAGATGTCGTCGGCTTGGGCAGTTCTCCCGAGAAGCGCCGGCACAGTGTCGCGGTCGTCGCGCGGACGCGCGCCTGGATTGGGGTTCCGGCATCCTCCGCCTGAAACTCGCCCATCTGCCATTGACGCGTCAGCATCCACAACGGATCGAACACGCGGGCGCTCGAGCTCGTACCGATGTCGGCATTGGTGCACTGCGGTTCGAGCCGCGTCCAGCTCGTGATCGATGACGTTGTTGGCCCACCGGAAAACGTGATGTCGCTGCCGGGCGGAACGACAATCGGCGGTTGCGGGGTAACGCCGAAGGACCTGGAGATTTCGCCAATAGTCCCGAACGTATCGATTGCGCGAACCGTGAGGACGTGGTCGGGACCGCCAGCAGTTGGCGGCAGTGGCAGCCGGATGCTGAATTGCGACCAGTTGCCGCTCACGTTGACGGCGTTCGCGAATTGGCCACCCTCGACCTTGTACTGCACGACCTGAATCGGCGCCTGAGGGCTGAAGGCCGATCCTGTGAACATGAAATCCGCGGGCACCTGCGCCGCCACGATCGGCGAGGTGAACGGACCGAGGTTTACGGTGGGCGCGACTGGAGGCAGCAGTCGCACCATGAACGTGGTCGAAACGTGCAACGTCTCGATGTCAGGCTCGCCCGATGTGTGGAAGAACCTGAACACGGCTTGGGCATTCAAGGTCAGCTGCACGAACGATCCCCACGGGGCAGACGGGCTGACCGTGCCTGTGCATTGCCAGTTGTTGCCGGACGGGAACGTTCCTGCGACCAGCTGGCCTCCAGGCCCGAATTGCACGCTCATGCTCTTGCCGGTGAGCGTCCAGTTCGTCGGCGTCGAGAACGAAATGTTGCCGCGCAATTGAAACGTCCGGTCGACCGTGGGCACGCCGGTGGGGAATGTGATGTCGATGAACAACTGAGCCATGATGCAAACCTGTCAGCGCGTGACCGCCGCGAAGTCGGTCGAGACGGCGTGGTCCTCGGTGTTGAACGCGAAATAGAGTCCGGGCAGATGCTGCGCGGCGGCGCCGAGCGATGCGGTGTCCACGGCGCGAAGCTTTGCGAGGTCGAGGGTTTCCATCAGCACGCGCCGCAAGGTGTCAGCGGTCCATTCCTGTCCCGGAACCGGCGGCACGGCGATGAGCACGCTCTGTGGCGCGCAAGCATCGGGCGCGTCGAACTGGAACGTCAGCGCCGTCGTCTCGCGCGTGTTGGGCACGACCTCGACCCACTCGTCGACGAGCAGGCCGGTCGTGAACAGCGTGGTGTTGATCGCGCCGATGGTGTGGATCACCAGCGAGAGCTTGCTCGGCGGGATGAGGGCACCCGCAGCCGGAGGCAGCGCGACCCAGCGTTCGCCGCTCTTGAAGGGCAGCTGAGCGACCGTCAGGTTCAGCCGCGCGCCTGCGTTGAGCACTTCCGCACGTTGCAGGCAGGATCCCAGGCGGGAGACGCCGTCTCTGACGCGTGCGCACCGCGCGAACCAGGTGTGGGCCGCGAGCGGATCGCCACCCTGCACCGCCATGCTTGCGGCCAGCGCGCTCGTGAATTCTGTCGCGGCCGCCGCGTCGAACGTGAGGCGCGGCAGCACGACGAAGGGGTCGCCGAACACGGCACGCATTCGCGCCGTCAACTGCGCGCGACGGCTGCGCTGATCGGTCGCCACGGGCTCGGTCCGCAACGCCGCTCCCTGCTCGAGGCGCGGCCTACTCAGCTGGAGCAGCGCCTGACCTTGCTGTACAAGTGCAGCCTTTGCGGCAGGATCTTCACCGGCGACGCTGACCGGAACCGACGGCTCGACACCGAACGCGCCCAGCTTCAGGAGCGCCGTGCGGAGCATTTCCGCGGTCGTGGTCGTCGCGACTCGCGCGATCAGGTTCTGCAGGCCCGTATGCGCGGCGTTCAGCGCGTTCTCGGCGCGCACGACGCGCGCATCGAGCTCGACGAGGTCGATGACGCCTTGAGCGGTACGCTCGGGTGGGTTCAGGTCCTCCGGATCCGCGCCGCGGGCGACACCCAGCAGCCGTCGCACGGAGCGCGCCTGCTCGAGCGCGTCGAACAACGTCATCTCACCGGCTGCGAGATCAGCGGGCCGCACATGCTGCAGCCGCAGCGTTGCATGCGGATCGAAGCCGCCGGTCTTGTGTTTCGCGTGATAGAGGACGTGCTGCTCGATGTCGCTCAAGGTCATGCCCGCCTGAGCGGTGGTGTTCGCCGCTTCGACGCCGTAGACGACGTCGAGCGGCGCGATCCCGAGCTCGCTGAGCAGCAACTTGCGCGTTTCAACGACGACACCTGTCACATCGTCCAGTCGCTCGATCGTGCAGCGGATCTTGCTGCCGTCGCCGAGCAGCTTGAACGTCCAGAAATTGAGCATCGGCTCGGCATTCGAGCGGACGCGCGAAGCCGCGCTGATCCAGCCGGGCGTGTTGACGTTGGGCCCGCTCATCAGGAGAAGCAGACGGTGAGTCAGCGACGTGCCCGAGCGAGGGGTTTTGGTGACCTCGAGCTCGGGAGGAGGCGCATTCCCCTGCGCGATGGCCGCCAGCGTGCTGGCCGTGCGCGAGGTGTTGCCGCGCACGATCTGATAAGCCGATTCCGCCGTGAGGGCGTCGCTCAGTCCATCAATGGCGTCCCCCAGCCTGTCGAGGATCGACGAGAGGGCCGAAAGGTCGCTGGTTCCCAGACCCGCCGCCGTCACCTCCGCGATGACAACGTTGCGCTCCTCCTGCCAGCGGCGGTGGAGCAGCAGGCCGTCGACCACGTTCCCCGCAGCGATCGTATCGACGGGACCACTCGGCGCTCCGCTGGCGCGCGCGACGAGCGGCGCGACGCGGCGGAGCGGAGCGATGAAGCGGTCCATGCTGCGGCCGTTGTCGACGACGGTCTCGTGGAGCAGTCGCTCGACGCGATAGCCGAGAAGCGCTCCGAGCGGTTGCCCTTGCGGCATCCCTTCGAGCAGCCGCGAGGCTTCACGCACGCGGCGCGAGGACAGATCGATCGCGAAAGGTCCCGTGGCGCTCGGCACTCCCGAAGGACCGAGATGGGCGTTCCGCAAGAGGGCCGCTGTCGCCGCGTGGTTCATCGACGGCGCGTGGATGAAGCCGCTGTCGTTGACCGGTGTCTGCAGTGGTCCGGGTTCGCCCGGCGGCAGGGTGGTGACTGGCGTCACAAGCGAGGCGGGGATGGGCTCGAGATTCTCGACCCAGCCGTACGCCCCGACGTACTGGCCCTTCGGCCCATCGACGTGCATCGCGGCGAGTCGCTTCGTCGCCATGGACGTGATCCACGCGTCGAGTCGATGTGCTGACAGATCGAGCGTGCCCTGCGTCAGGTGGGAGATCGCCTCGCTGTCGAGGCTCTTGAGATTGGCGAGGCTCGAGCGGAATTCGCCGAGCGCCGCAAGCGCCGGTGTCGTGAAGCTGGTCTGCGTTTCGAGATACTCGCGGATCGTCCGGCCACCCGTGACCGTGAGCGTCTGTTCGAGCTGCCGCCTCCAGTGATGGGTCGGCTGCGCGCCGGTGACGAGGTCCACGAGCTCCACATCCCGGACCAACGTCGTCAGGTCTGCACCGGTCTCGTCTGCCTGCAGCCGCGCGGCCGCGTACGAAATCTCGCGCAGCAGCGCATGGCGCAACAGCATCTGCAGCAGGCTGGCATCGGCTGGCGGCGCCTGCGGATCCGGCCGGGCGAGAATCAGCTGATCGATGTGCGGTTCGGCGAGGAGGGCCGAGATGTAGTCGGGCTCGAGCTTCGTCCACGGCGACACTTCGCCGGCCTGAACCAGCGGCGAGGCCACGCTTCGATGCCAGTCGGCGTTCCACATCCGCGCGAGCCTGGGTCGCCATGGGATTCCGAGCTGCTGCGGGAGCGTGAGCTGTCCCGGATCGCTGTCTGCCAGGCCGGAGCCAAGGAATCGATACAAATGCTGCAGGAAATGGCGGCCGAACACGGTGCGCGTCCGATACGAGCTCGACAGCGCATCGGTGCCCATTACGTCGGCGAGGTCGGCGTCCGGATCGGGCTCGTTCTGACGATTCCCGATTCGCGCCACAGATGCGGCCGCGGGCCGCCAGACGTTATCGCGCAGCGCGATCAGCATGCCTTTCAGCCACGTGTCTTGTGCCGTCGATCCATCGGCTGTGCCGGGTTGCCACAGATCGAGCGACGTCACTGGCAGGAGGCCATACGGCTGTGCGCCGCACCGGAATGCCGGCAGCGGTCCGAAGGCGCGTACGTGGTCGAGGAAGTGCTTGCGCGCCCACTCGAGGTCCCCACGTGTGAGTCCGGCTTCCGTGCCGATCATGTTGCTGAGGAAGTACCCCCAGCCGACCTGCCACAACGCGGTGTTCATGTTGCGCATGTGCAGGTCGTCGCGATCAAGCGCGCGCTCGACGCGGCCGAATGTCGGCTGGATGCGATCGAACCGCAGCCCGAGCGCCGTGCCGGTGCGCAACGCGTTGTTGTTGTCGAGTGTCGGGTTCGCGGCGACCTCGAGGCCGAAGCTGCGCTCGTGTCCGGGATCGCCGGAACTGTAACCGGCTCGCCGATCGTCGGTGTTGTTGGTTGGCGTGCCGGGGCGGATGAACGCCAGGCCGTCGGTGTAGTGATGGGCGTCGAAGAGATTCGCCAGTTGATCGGCGGTCTCGGCGACGCTGAGCGATCGCACGACCCCGAACACGACGAGGCTGTCGAGGCCGGCCGTCAGCGTGGCGGCTGCAATCGGGATGCGTAGTGCCATGCCGGCAGACTCCGCCTCGTCGAAGTCGGTCATCCACTTCATGCCCGCGTCGATTGGCAGCTGCTCGCCGCGCGCGACGGCCGCTTCGGTCGCAGCGTCGGGCGCCGCCGTCTGCGGATTGGGTCCGACGGTCAGCGGTCTGCGGATATCGCGGCCCGTGACTGTCGCAGCGACCTGACCGGCCGAATGCACGACCGCGACCCAGCGGTCGGGCAGCAACCGCGCCTGCGGCGGCTGCCGCCACGTCTCGTCGCTGTTCGCGACGGTGATGGCGGGAAAGACTGGAGCCGGTGTCAGCGCTGTTCCCGGCGGCGTCGGCGTGTTCGGCCGTTCGGACGCATTCGTCGGCAGCAGAACCCGCGCGATCCACGCCGCGCGTGCCGTGCCAAATCGATCGGCGATCTGCCGCCACGCGTCAGCGGCTGCCGTCACACCATCGCCTTGGATGTCGCCTGCGCGCCAGTTCTGTTCCCAGTAGTGCTGCCCCCACGTTTGCTCGTCCGCCGTGAGATCACGTTCATGGCTGTCGAGATGAATCTTGTCGGGGAACACCCGGACGCGCAGCTCCGTCCGGCCTTCGGCCAGCGTGAAGAATCGAGTCTCCAGCCGGACCGGCAGCAGCACCAGCGGCAGATCGCCGGGGCACAGCAACTGCACGGCCATGGCGGGGCCCGTTGTGGGAATGGCGACGGGGCTCTTGAAGTAATCAGGCATTTCACAACTTCCGTGAATCAGGCCAGAGCAACCAGTTGGGATGCGTGAATCGTGATCCGGACCGGCAGCCGGCGCGTGATCTCTGCCATGTGTGCGGAGTTTCTGCCCCAGGTACGGCCCTTCAACGGCACACCCGACGGTGGTTGTGTCCCAATCGCGAGGTGACTCTTGGTTGCCAGCAAGGCAGCAGTAACCGACGCATCGAGTCCAAAGCGCGGCTCCGTCGGATGCTCCTGGATGACGACGAAGTAGCCGGGATTGCCGGGAGAGCCGATGGCCGCCGCCGGCGCGATGGGAAAGCCGACGAAGTTGATATCCGGCTCCATCGCGCCGTTGAAGATCGGATAGATGTCGGGCGGCGGCGTGGTCGCGCCGGTGACCGCAGGTGTCAGATAGATGATTGCGTTCGGGTAACGGCGCAGCAGGCTGCTGCGCAGCAGCAGCACGAACTGGTTGGCAGGCGAGTTCGGTGGTGCTGCACCGAGCGCGCGTCCAAGGTTCTCGCGTAGATCCCCGATGTCGCTGGTGGTCGCGGCCGCTTCATCGGTGCCCCAGAAATTCCTGAAGTAGGTCCCTCGCTGATCGGTCGGGAATCCACGCCACAGGAGCTCGCGCGCCATCTCGACGTTGAGACCGATCATGTAGGCTTCGACGAACGCGCGGTTGGTCCTGAGCCCGAGCACGGTATCGGGCAGCACCTTGTCGAGACCCGGCAGCAGGAGGTCCTGCGACTTCTCCTCGAGCGGCTCGTACATCGGCTGCGTGAATGACGGCACCATCATGACGGTCTCGGTGCCCACCGGCGTAACGCCCGGCGCCGTCGGAGCAAGCACGTTGTCGCCCGTCGAGACCACGGCCCGCGCGAGCTTCGCGATCGCCACGCGCGGATCCATCTCCGCGCGCACGATTTCTGCCGTCGTCCTCATCGTGATGTGGTCAATGATTGACGCGCTGACGCGAGGTCCAATGCGCGAGAGGTGATCGGCCGCCGCCTTCCGGAAGTGCCCCGGATAGTCCCATCCCGGCGGCAGCGGATCGACGGCCGGCAAGGGGGTAAGGGGCTGATTTTCCGCCGCTATTTGAAAACCGGAATTCCAGATCGCATTGACGACATTCTCCACGGTCGGCAAGGGAGGAAGGTTCGCCTGTACGATGGTGGGCAGTGGCGCCGCGGGATGCGCGTTGCCCAGGTTGAGCCGCGCGACCCACGTCGTGTCGGTGGACCGTCCGACGCCGTGCGCGGCGATTCGCCGGGTCAACGGGCCGCGCTGCCGCCCGATGCGGCGCATCGCGGTCCGCGTCGCGGGAACCGGCAGCGACGTTCCCGCCATCACCGCAGTCAGCGTGCGCGAAACCGGATCGAGTTCAGGCGTCGCCACGCGAATGCGACTGAACACCGGGGAGGCGAAGCGCAGCATCATCTCCTCGCTGAGCGGCGGGAGGTGTCGTGCGTGCAGGCTTTCGCCGACGGCCATGCTCATCTGAAGCTGTCGGAGGCGCTGATTGACCGGCTGGATCTGCGCCGCCTGCTCCCACGCGGATGCCATCAACGCTTCCTGATGATCCTGAATGACCGCGGTGCCGAGCGCCGCCGCCGAGCGCCAGCGTGGATCGAGGTTCAGCGAGTCCAGCCAGTTCGCGGCGCCTGGCGTCACGATGGCGCGCCCCGCATGCCATCGCCCGTACAGCGGCGGCGCGACCAGCGGATCGGCGGTCGGCGCGATCACCTGATTCAGCCCTGGCTGATTGACGATGTCGGCGAGGCCGAGCTCGAAGGCGGGCGCGACGGGATCGGACCAGACGACCGGAGCGGTGGCCCCGGTCAGCGGCATCAGCGCGCCTTCGACCTTCACGGTCGTCTGCGGATCGAGACCTGACACTGCGAAGCCCGGCCGGCCGATCGCAACGGTCCGCTGGCCCAGCCCCGCAGGCACGTTGATCGTCAGGCGGCGCGCCAACGAATCGAAGTCGCCGCCTTCGCCGGTACGGAACTGCCAAGAGTAGTACACGGGCAGCTGCACCTGCGTCGGCGCGGTCGCGGTGAGCGTCCACGCCGGCGCGCACGCATTCACCGCGGTCAGCTCGGTGTCCGCAATCGTCATCCCGAGTCCGGCTTTGCGTCCGAGATCGAACGTGGGGACGACACAGGCGAGGTAGTCCGTGTTGGACGTCAACAATCGCGGACACACGAGCCGCGACAACGAGAGCTGAGGCGCGCCATCCAACGCTGCGCGCACGGCGCTCGGATCGATCGTGTTGTCGGCTGCGGCCTGGCCATGCGCCCAGGCCCAGCAATCCTTCAAGTCGGGCAGCTCGATGAACGGCTTTGCCCGCGCTGCGATCTTGAGTGTCGGCAGCGGAGCATCGCCCCCGTTCGTGAGCTCCACGCCGTCCTGCTGGCGGACGACCACGAGGCACAGCCAGGGTCGCAACTGGCCGTTCGTGTTGGCCCGCGCCGGTGTGAAGAGCCACGGGAAGTCGGCGCGATCGAACTCGATCGACACAAAGCAGTTCGGCTCGAAGTCAGTGGTGTTCGGGCGGGGATCGGTGCGCACGACCTGGTGGCGATCGATGCCGACCACGTCCGCTGGTCCGCGCAGCCGCAGCGGCACCGCCGGCAGCGGGCTGTTGTTCACGTTGAGCACGACGGACACGTCGGCCACGGCCGGCTGTTTCGGGCCCAGCGTGTCGACGGCGCTGATCGCGCCGGCGGCACCCTGTCGCACCCAGGGCAGGAAACTCAGGTTGGCTGCGGGCATACGTGTCTCTCAGTCTTCGAGTTCGTGAGCGGGAACGATTTGCCAGCGCATCCGGCTTCGATTGATCGTCTTGAGAACACCCTGGTACTCGCTCCACGTGGTCACGGTGGGATCCACCATCGCTGCCGGCGCGTCGGCCGTCGGCACGATCGCCCAGCGGGCGGCCGCAATGGTTGCGGCACCTTCCACCGCGTCGTTGCGGAAGCGCGCCCGGCCGACGCGTCGCACCGGTGCACGGCCCGCGGCGCCGCTGCGCGCGAAGATCGGCAGCTCGGCGGCGGTCACCGTCTGCGGCGCAGGCGATGCTCCGGGCGGGACGGCCGGCGGCGGGCCGTCAAGTATGATCGGCACGTCCTTGTACTCGAGCGGCGCGGGAATCACCTGCGCCGGATCGAAAGAGGTGCCCGCTTCACCGAACACGGACCCGGCTTCCATCGATTCGAACGACGGCGCGGCGAGCTTCTCGTCATCGCTCATCTCGAAGAACTGGGCGGGCGCGAACGGCGCCTTGTGCGCGGAGCGCGGGAGTTCGGTTGTGCCAAGCGTCGCGGTGACCGCGAATTGTCGGGCGCCGGCCACCGGTGCGCCGCCGAAAAAGTCGATGTCACGAGACGTATTCAGCGGCACGACCAGCTGACTGACACGCATCTGGCCAAGCGGGTCGAGCACGATTGGCGCGCCTGCCCCCGCCGGCGGCAAACTGCGCAGCGCCACGCCGTGCGTCTGCGTCGCGCTGCGCTCGGTGCTCCAGCTGGTTGGTGACACGAGCGCCTGCGTGAGCTGCCCGAGCACGTTGACCGCCGGCGGCAGCGGCGGTCGTTCGCCCTTCACCAGCGTGGTGTCGAAGCGCACGCTGAAGTCGCACCACAGGATCTCGAAGGTCGCCTTCCCGCTGACCCGCAGCGGCCGCGGGCCTTCGAGCGAGCCCGTCAGTCCGACCATGAACAGGTTGTGCGAGCCGCGCTTCAGCTGCAGCCGCGCCTGGAAATCGGCGATGAAGTGCAGCGGCATGAGCTGCACCAGCACGTCGAAGCCGACCTCACCCTCGACGCTGAAGCCGGCGGCGCTGGCGTAGAGCGCCGCCCGCGCGCCGAATTGCACCGTGTTGGACGTGATCGCGAAATAGGCTTCGCAGATCAGGCGCGGGTTGTTGCCCGAGCTCAGCGCAATGGACACGCGCTCGAGCGCCGGACAGTTGGCCGGCGGCGCAAAACGCGGATTGAACCCGCCCACGGAGAGAATGAAGCTCGGATCGCCGCCGAAGCCGGCGCGCATCGCGGCGGATCCGGTGATCGGAAACTTCTGTGCGAGGCGCGAGTCCACGAGAACGGCATCGATTGCGGCCGTGCCGTCGTCGAAATCGATGACGCCCATCGCCTCCATGTTGAGTCGGATGAGATCGTTGTCCGGCGACGGCAACTGCGCGGTGATGCGGCCGAGCGCGAGCAGCCGCTGGCGCGACCCAAACTCCAGGATCAGCGCCAGGTCCATCAGGATGAGCGACGGCGTCAGCCACCCGATCTTGGCGAGAAGGCCCAGAAGATAACTGCCCTGGCGCGCCGGGAACGCGCTCGCGAGATTGCGGATCAACGCCGGCGCGTTGCCCACGGGATCGCGCGGGAACAGGAGCGTCGCCAGCGTGCCATTCTTCAGGCCCTGGCGCAGTGCATCCTGATCGAAGGTGCGGTTCACGCCCACCATGCCGCCGATCCCCAGCAACCGGAATCCGAGGGGCAGCGGAATCGGCCGGAAGTCTTCCGCGGTGATGAAGACGATCAGCGAATAGCCACGGTTGCCATCTGGCATCCGCGTGGCGATCAGGCCGAAAGCCTTGAGGGTGATGTCGTCACGGAGCGAGAGCTGCATCGCTCCCGCGTAGAGACTTCGTGCTTCGTCCCTGAAGAGGAACCCGCCGCCGGTGACGACACCACGCGCGTCGACGGAGAGGCCGATCCCTTTGGGGGGCATGAACCGGGCCGCGAGATCCACCGGTCCCAGGTTGCCGCGCGAGAACTTCAACGCCACCTCGGCGCCGACGTCAGCGACCGATGCGCTGACCGGTCCTATGCTCGCGCCACCAGAGAACCCGGCCGTGCCCGTCACGCCCTGTGGCCCGGCCTCGAGTGCGAGGGCAAGCGAGTCGACGCGCAACGGTCCCGCCTTCTGATGCAGGTCGAGCACCGTGCTCAGGCCCGCGCCTCCCTTGATGCTCAGGCCATCGCGATGCGACCAGCTCGCTTCGAGATCGACCGTCGCCGTGATCCCGTCCTTTGGAAGAATGGTCTCGAGAAAACCGTCCGCATCGTCGGATGCAATATGGAGACGACCGTCTTCGAGCGTGAAGAGCAGCGACGGATTGAGATCGGCGGAGATGCCGAATCCCGCCGTCACGGCGGCGGCGTCGAATACAACGCTTGGCGCGGAGAAGAGCGTCTGTCGTCCGCCAGCGGCGTCGGCATTGCGCAGCGCCATCGTGAACGCTCCGGCCGGCGCGCCGCTCGTCGCGGGGCCGCCATCGATCAGCCCCGTCAGGAATTCCGGATCCTTCCCGGCCCGGATCAGCAGCGCGATGCCGCCCTGCAACATCTCGGATCCAGACAGGACCAGCGAGAGATTGTCGGACAGATGGAAGCTCGCCTCGGTCGTGCCGAAGACGTATGGAG
>JBKPDW010000259.1:0-7047 GCA_046728115.1 Acidobacteriota bacterium
GATCCGAACGGCAAGACCGTCTGCTGTCAGCTCGACACGAGCGACGATGCCAGCGAGGACGAATTGACGTCTGGCGCGGATCGCCTGTACTTCATCTACAACGGCGACTACCAATCGAAGTGGGTGACGCTGCCGCCGCTCGGCCCCGATCGCGCGTGGCACCGTGCCATCGACACGAGCCTGGAGGATGGAGACGAATTCATGGACGCGGGATTGGAGATCGAACTCAATCCTCGCGATCAATACATCGTGAACGCGCGAAGCACGGTCGTGCTGATCGCGCAGCAGCCAAAGGCCGCGATGGTGTCGAAGCCGGCGATCTCTGGACAAAGGCTTGCTGCCACACCAACACAGGCTGGAGCCGTTCCTCGGGAGAGGTAAGTTATCGGTTGTTCAGACGCGCGGTCGGCAGAAGGTCTTCGACGCCATAGCGGCCACAAGTAGTTGTCGCTCTCAATTCGGGAGCGTCGCTTCCACGCGGCGCGGGTCGATGCGCCACACGTTGCCCGCCTCGAGGTTCGACAACCACACCGAGCCGAGGCCGACGCGGATGGCGTCGCCGCCTTTTCCGAAGAACTGCTGGACGACGGTGTTCGTCGTGATGTCGATGCGCGAGAGCGGAAACTCGAACGACGTCACCCAGACCGATCCTTCGCCGACCGCGATGTCGCCGCCGCCGCCCGGCACGCCGACTTCGATCGTGGCGATCACCTTATTGGTCGTCGGATCGATACGCGACACGCTCCCGTCGCCCTGATTGAGCGCCCACACGGCACCGGCGCCCGCCGCGATGAAGCGGGGCTTCTTCCCGACGGGAATCGTCTCGACGATCAGGTTCGTATGTGGGTCGACACGCGTCACCGAGTCGTGATCGCTGCTCGTGACCCATAGCGCACCTTCGCCGAACGTCAACCCGAACGATCCGGAAGGAACGTCGATCTCGGCAACGATCGCGTTCGTCGCCGGATCGAAGCGCGCGAGCGTTCCCTTCGCGTCGGTCATCATCCACACGCTGCCGCCGCCCGCCGCGATCGACCCTTCGGAATCTCCGATAGCGGTTGCAATGGTGGCGGTGATCGTGCCGGTCTTCACATCGACTCGCGAGATCGTCCTGTCGCCGCAATTCGGGACCCAGACGCTGCCGAAGCCAGTGGCGAGGCCGGAGCACGGGCGCTTGCCGGCGCCGAGCTGGATCGTTGCCGCGACCCGGTTCGTCGCCGGATCGAACCGCGACACGCTGTCGTTCGGCTTGTTCGAAACCCACACCGCCTCGTCGATGGCGAGCCAGTCGGGATGGCCGCCGACCTCGAACACCGCCTCAGGCTTGAGCCGTTCGATTGGTATCTTTACGCCTGGCGTTTTCACGCCAGGGCGTGGCGGAGCCGCATTCTGCGCGAGCAGAACCGTGCAAAGCCCGGCAATGACCGCCCGGATTGTCACCGACGTGAACATGGCGTTTGTGCATAATAGCCGGTCATGCTCTCTCGTCGCAGCCTGAAGGGCGCGGCGCTCGTCGCGATGTTTGCGATGCCGCTCGTGGTTCAGATTGCGCTCGGGGCGGGCCCTTCGGCAGGCTCAGGGCAGCCTCCTACGACAGCCTCAGGGCAGAGGCCTTCGACACGCTCGGGGCAAGGTCCTTCGACAGGCTCAGTACAGGCCCAGGCGCGAGCAGCGTCCCCGCAGATCGCCCCTTCGGCCGAGTTCTTCGAATCAAAAGTACGGCCCGTCCTCGCCGCGAACTGCTACGACTGTCACACAGACCAGGAGTACGGCGGACTGCGGCTCGACTCGCGCGAGGCGATGTTGAAAGGCGGGGCATCGGGACCGGCGATCGTCCCCGGCGATCCGGACAAGAGCCTGCTGATCCAGGCCGTTCGCCAGACGAGCGAGAAGCTGAAGATGCCCAAGGGCGGGCGTCTCAAGCCCGACGAAGTGGAGGCGCTCGCCGAATGGGTGAAGTCGGGCGCGCCGTGGCCGGCCAGTGCGAAGATCACGGCCGCCGGCGCGAAACCGTACGTCATCACGGCCGCGCAACGCGCGCTCTGGTCGCTCCGACCGATTCAGAAGCCGGCGGTGCCGGCCGTCGCCCATGGCGACTGGGCCAAGACCGACATCGATCGGTTCGTTCTCGCCGCGCTCGAGCGTGCAGGGCTCGCACCGGTACGGGCGGCCGACAAGCTCACGCTGATACGTCGCGCGACGCTCGACCTGACCGGCCTGCCGCCGACGCTCGAGGAGATCGATGCGTTCGAGAAGGACCAATCGGCTGATGCCGTCGCCACAGTGCTCGATCGCCTGCTGGCGTCGCCGCGCTACGGCGAAACATGGGGCCGCCTCTGGCTCGACGTCGCCCGGTACGGGGAAGACGATTACCGATCGCTCGATCCGAAAGGCCGCGGCTACAACCCGTACCCGAACGCGTATCTGTACCGCGACTGGGTGATCAAAGCCTTCAACGACGACATGCCGTACGACCAGTTCGTGCGCAGCCAGCTGGCCGCCGATTTGATGGGCGACGAAGGGCGCGCGCGCCGGCTCCCCGCTCTCGGATTCCTGGGCCTCGGTCCCTGGTACTACGACAACGGCGCCGTGGAGATCACGCGCGCCGACGAACGGCACGACCGCGTGGACGTCGTCTCGCGCGGCTTCCTCGGGCTGACGGTCGGCTGCGCCCGCTGCCATGATCACAAATACGATCCGATTCCGACGGCAGACTACTACTCGCTCGCCGGCGTCTTCCTGAATTCTCCATACCGGGAGTACCCGCTCGCGCCCAAGGCTGTCGTGGACGAGTACAACGAGCAGGACAAGAAGATCGAGAAGAAAGAGAAGCTGCTCGAGGACTTCACCCGCACCGAATCGACGCAGCTCGCGCAGACGCTGGCGCTGCAGGCGTCCACCTACATAGCGGCTGCGTGGCGGGTGACCGGCGAGCCCAAGGAAGACGTCACGAAGGTCGTCGACGATCAGAAGCTCGACTACGAGCTGTTCGATCGCTGGCTCAAGTTCCTGGCCAAGCCGCCGCGTTTCTATCCCTACCTGACGAAATGGCAGGAGATGGTGAAGAACGGCGGCAGCGCGAAGGATGCGAAGGCGCTCGCCGACGAGTTCCAGGCGCTGCTGCTCGATGTGATGTTCGAGCGCAAGGACGTGAACGACGAAAATGACGTGATCAAGGCGAAGGCGCTGCAGGGCACGAAGAAGAAGGAGCCGGCGAAGCTGCCCAGCGACTTCGTCACGAACGACGACTTCTGCCCGGGCTGCGGCCTCGAGCTGAAGTCGATGCCGATCGCGCGCCAGAACCTGTGGACCGACGTGTTCCAGCGCGATCTGCAGGACGGTTTCGATCCGGCGCAGCAGTTCGATCGCATCAAGCCCGGTCTCCTCTTGTTCCGTGGATGGGGGCTCGAACGGCAGCTGAGCGCCGACCGCCGGCGGTACATCGACGGTCTGCGGAACGACATCGACAAGCTTCGGAAGGACCAGCCCCCCAAGTACCCGTTCGTCCACGGCGTCGGCGACGTCGAGAAACCAGCAAACCTCCGCGTCAGCCTGCGCGGGAGCCCCTACAACCTCGGCGACGAGGTCTCGCGGCATTTCCTGTCCATCCTGAGCACGGCCGAGCCCGAACCGTTCACCAAAGGCAGCGGCCGGCTGGAGCTTGCCGACGCGATCGTCCGCCAGCCGATCGCGATGCGTGTCATCGTGAACCGGATCTGGAAAGGGCACTTCGGCACCGGTCTCGTCGACACGCCGAGCAACTTCGGCGCGACCGGCGAGCGGCCGACCAATCCGGAGCTCCTCGAGTATCTCGCGGAGTCGTTCGTCGACGGTGGTCTTTCGATCAAGAAGCTGCATCGCGCAATCATGTCGAGCGCCGTATACCAGCTGAGCACCGAACACAATCAGGCGGCGTTCGACAAGGATTCAGGCAACCGGCTGTACTGGCGCGCCAACCGGCATCGCATGACGGCCGAGCAGGTGCGCGACTCGCTGTTGCTCGTTTCGGGCGCGCTCGACACGAAGATGGGCGGCCCCTCAGCGCCGCTCACGCCGCTGTACGAACGCCGCACGGTGTACGGCAAGGTGAGCCGCTACAAGCTCGACGACTACCTGCAGCTGTTCGACTTTCCGAGTCCCAATTTGTCGGCGGAGAAGCGGTTCACGACGAGCGTGCCGCTCCAGCGGCTGTTCTTCATGAACAGCGACTTCATGCAGCAGCAGGGCGAGCGGCTCGCGCAGCGGCTGGCCGGCGAACCCGATAATCGTGCGCGCGTGCAGAAGGCGTATCGTCTGATTTTTGGCCGTCCGCCAACCGACGAGGAGCTGCGCGCGGGCCTCGCCTTCATCGCCACGGCGCCGATCAAGGAGTACGAGGAACGCAAGGCCGCGGCCAAGAATGCCACCGGCGAGAAGAGCGCCGCCAAGGACGATGCCAAAAAGGTGCCGGCGATGGACGAGGATGGCAAGCCGGAAAAGCCGGACGCGGCCGACGGGATGATGGCCGGTGTGATCGCCGGCGCGGCCAAGAAGGACGATCAGAAGAAGCTGCTGCCCGTTACGCCATGGGGACGCTACGTGAAGATTCTCTTGAGCTCGAACGAATTCCTCTTCGTCGACTGACTGGAGCGAGACCTTGAGCCGAGTAGTGCCGCACAGATCACGTCATCCGCTCACGCGGCGCGAAGCGCTGTGCCGCATCGGCAACGGCTTCGGCATGATGGCATTCGCGAGTCTCGTGGGCGAATCGATGGTCCGCGCGGCGGGCCTTGAGGGCTTCGATCAGGACGGCTCGATTTCGGCGCGCAAGCTCGATCACCCGGCTCGCGCGAAGCGCGTGATCTTCCTGTTCATGAACGGCGGCCTGTCGCAGGTGGACAGCTTCGATCCGAAGCCAGCGCTCGACACGTACCACGGGCAACCGCTGCCGGGCGGCTCGATCGCGACCGAGCGCAAGACCGGGGCGCTCATGCGCTCGCCCTTCACGTTCAAGAAGTACGGCCAGTGCGGAATGGATGTCAGCGAGCTGTTTCCGAACGTCGGCGCGTGCGCCGACGATATCTGCTGGATCCGCTCGGTCTACACCGACATCCCGAACCACGAGCCGTCGATGCTGATGATGAACACCGGGCACACGCAAGTCGGCCGGCCGTCGATGGGCGCCTGGCTGACATACGGGCTCGGCACCGAGAACAGGAACCTGCCGAGCTACGTCGTGCTGTGTCCCGACGTACCGACGACCGTGGGACCTCCGCTGTGGAACAACGCGTTTCTGCCGGCTGTTCACCAGGGGACGTTCATTTCCGACAAGGCAGAGAAAGCCGCCGAGGGCGTCATCGTCGGCAAGGAGTTCGACCCCAAAAAGCTGATTTCGTACATCCACAACGAAAAGTTCACGCTCACCGAGCAGCGTCGCGAGCTCGATCTGCTCGAGTCGTTGGATCGGATGCAGATGGCGCGCGAGCCCGTTGCCGATCCGCAACTCGAGGCGACGCTGCAGTCGATGGAGGTCGCCTACCGGATGCAGACCGAAGCGCCGAAGGTGTTCGACATCCGCAAGGAGAGCAAGGCGACGCTCGAGCTCTACGGCCCGGGCAGCACGGCGCGTGGCTGCCTGATGGCCGTGCGCCTGGTCGAAAAGGGCGTGCGGATGGTGCAGGTGTACTACGGCAAAGGCGATCCGTGGGATGCGCACGCCGACATCCAGGCGCACCGGAAAAATGCCAGGGATTCCGATCAACCATTCGCTGCCGTCATCAAGGATCTGAAGTCGCGCGGGCTGTTCAAGGACACGCTCGTCGTGTGCGGATCGGAATTCGGCCGCACGCCGGTGATGGAGATTGGCGGCGGCGCGGGCCAGGTTCAAAACGGGCGCGATCACAATCCGTTCGGCTTCACCATGTGGCTCGCGGGCGGAGGCGTCAAGGGCGGGACGATCTACGGCGCCACCGACGACTTCGGCTTCAAGGCGATCGACAAGCCGGTCCACGTGCACGATCTGCACGCAACCATCCTCCACCTGCTCGGGATCGATCACACCAGGCTCACGTACCGCTACAGCGGCCGCGATTTCCGGCTGACCGACGTGTCGGGCACCGTGATTCGAGAGATCCTGGCCTGAGGGAGATGTCGGGGGACGGTCCGGCGGACCGTCCCCGCGGGGTGTCGCGGTCGACCTCTCGACCTCGTCAACGGCGGCGCGCCTTCCTCGCCTTCCTGGCTTTCCCACCCTTCCGGGCCGAAGCCTTCTTCTTGCCGGCTGCTCGTGAGCCTTTCCTGGCGGATTTCTTCGCGGCGGCCCTCTTCTTTCCCGCGCTCTTACGCCCTGCGGCTGCGCGACGCGCACCGCCTCCCGACGATTTCCGGGCCCGGGCGCCGCCAGACCGGCGGGCACCGCCACCGGTGTCGCCCTTCTCCCGGCCCTCTTCCTCGGCCCCGACGCCGCCTGCCTCACCCGCGTCGGTGTCCGAAATAGCCATTCCCCCCGGCAGTTCCTCGTCCGGCATTCCCGCTCCGTTGTCGAAATCGTCCTGCATGATGCGCCTCGTTCGTTGACAGTAGTGTCGCGTCGCTAGTCTGATTGATGCGTCGAGCCGGCGTCAAGCGTGCGCGTAGAGATCGAGAATCTGCTCGATCGCGCGGCGGCAGACGGCGCAGAACGGGACGGCGTCCCGGGTGAACATGATGCAGTCGGCCTGCGGACGGTAGTAGCCGCGCGCCTCGTAGTTGGCGCCTTCGAATGCGCCGACGCGGCCGGCGTACGAGCCCGATCCGAGCTGCGCCGTATCGTGCTGCTGCTCTTCGCGGAACAGGGCGTCCATCTCGGACTCCGGCTTGTTCGCGGCGCGGATCGCCCTGCGCTTCTGCTGGATGTCTTTCGTGTACCGCTCGAATTCGTCTTTCGGCCACGGCGTCGGCAGCGGCGTGCCGGGCGCCACGAGATCCTTCCACTTGAGCGACGCCGGATCGCGCAGCGCCGTCGCATTCGGCTCCCATGGCTCGACGCGATCCGCCGCCGGCAGATACGCAACGTCCGACGTGTAGTAC
>JBKPDW010000260.1:0-5787 GCA_046728115.1 Acidobacteriota bacterium
CTCCCACAGGCATCAACAATGTGTTACCTATGTCTTCGGACAAATCTGTTACCTATCTCTCCGACTGTCCGGTCAGACACTATAGTGGCTGCCACTATACTTCAAACATCTCTTCGACTCGATCGCGAACAGCCGGCGTGCGGGATAAGCGCCTCTTTTTCAATGACTTGACTTTGCCGTATCAGCTTTTTCGACTGCGCCGGTCGGCGCTGCGGCGAACTCGTGTACTGAATGGAACAGCGTCGCTGACCGGTTCGGCGGCAACGGCTGGGAATCGGTTGATTATGTTGTGGCAGCGATACGTGTATCGGCGTGGAGTTCGACGTAGAGAGTCTTTGGGATCTGTTGTTCGAGGGCGTCTGGTCCGGCTTCTGTACATTACCGGCCGAAATCGCTTCGGACTGTTCCCAAAAAGCCGAAACGCCGGCGACCATGTGCGATAAAGAACCGAGTGGTCGCCCAGGGCGATCATACACATGCCGGCCTGGTCGCTCGCCGCTGCGGCGTTTCCGCTGAGGTACACGTTTCCGGGGATACAAAGGGAGCGCCGCCCGCAACAAGCACCCGATCTTCGGCGCCAGCTTTCGACACGGCGAACACGCCGGTGCGCTCTATACAGGTTCGGTCCGCGCAGAATACTGAGACGCAGCGCAAGGCCTTGCTGGAGATCTGCGCTACGGTCGTCGTTGCGACGCCCTACAATGAGTTCAACACCGACTGACCACGTTCCGGCAAGCCGACGACAGTCACAGTCATGCCCCACGATCCGCCGCCCTTCGATCTCCTGACGCCGTACTGCGCGCTCGCCCGTGTGCCGCCGCATCGCGGAACGGCATCCTTCAGGCTCGGAGACGAGGAATTCTCCGGCCCCGCCGAGTTCCTGCTGCCCCCGGGCGGTCAGGCCATCATTGCCCTCCAGGCGCCGGCAGACTTCACCTCGCAGGATTTCGGGCGCGACCTCGTCATCGAGGGCGCGGCCGACTCCGGCGCCTTTCGCATCGAATGCGCCCAGGTCTATGTCCGCAAGCCAAGCCGCTCCAGGGAGGGCAGCTCCTGGAGCCTGATCTCGCCGGTCAATGGGCCGGCGCGCATCCGGTACGGAGACGACCGGCCCGTGCGGCGCGCGGTCGCCTTGCTGAATAACTTCGATTTTAGTTGCGGTGACTCCGTGACACGTGACGGAGGCTGGACGACCATCGACACCCCGCTGAGCGTGGACGCCGGCGGCCGGACGATCACGCTCCGCCAGCGTGCAGACCGGCCGCACCTCCTGCCGCAGGTGAAGGCCGGCCTCCATCGACACCCCGCTGAGCGTGGACGCCGGCGGCCGGACGATCACGCTCCGCCAGCGTGCAGACCGGCCGCACCTCCTGCCGCAGGTGAAGGCCGGCCTCCTGCACTCGACCTCGCTCGTCGAGATCGCGTTCGATCCGCGCGACGGCGAATCCGACGACGAGCTGCTGGCTTTCAGCGCAGATGTGGCTGCGCTCTGCACCTTCGCCGCCGGCACAGGCGTCAGCGTGGCTATGCTCGATCTTTTTGATGGAGAAGGCGCGGCCGTCCGCCGCGTCGTTCCGCAGCCAGTCGCTGCGCGCTACCGGGACAGGGAGATCGTCGCCGACTTTCACCTGCGGCCCCTGTTTTCGGAAGCGTTTGCGGAGTACAGACGAATGAAGCAGGCGCACGCACCCTGGGCCAGGCTCGCCAGCTACTGCGCCTCACTCGAGGACGCGCCGTTCCTTGAGCAGAAATTCGCCTCCCTGATCATGGCGATCGAATTCTTCATCCGCAACTGCCTGATCGAGGCGGGTCAGCCGGAGGACCAGGTTACCGCGCTCGACTTCGTGGGCCTGATCGGCGCCGGCCGGAAGCACCTCGGCTGGCAGGTTCCGAAACACTACACGACGAAAGAGACTTCCCGGCTGCTCAGGAATGCCGTCATCCATGGCGACACGCTCCCGACGGCGGACAATGCCCAATTCCGGCTCCTGTTCGACAAATGGAGATTGTTCCTCTTCCGGCGTGTGCTCATCCGCCTCGGTTACACCGGGAAGGTCGTGTCGCCGCACAAAGGCTGGGCGTCGGCCTCGGATGTCGCCGACTTCTCGGAAGAGCACAACGACTTCACGCCCGCCGACTCGAATGCGCCGGATCCGTGGGCAGAGTTCGTCAAGAGGTTTCGCGAGCAGCAGGCCTGCGCGGATAACAAGGTGTCGTGAACGCAATCGGCGTTAGTGGCGACTTGGCGTTGCATCGTGTTCGATCTAACGGCGCCGTTGTCCTGGTGTTGAAGTATCGGTCACGGGTCACTCGGCCCTGAGCGCTTCCGCCGGATCCACACTGGCGGCGCGACGGGCGGGAATCGCCGCCGCGATCAGCGCGGCCAGCACGAGCAACAAAGGGGCCGCCGACAAAATCATCGGATCCCACGGTGTCACCCCGAACAACTGACTAGCCATCATCAGTCCTGCGCCGATCGCCACAGGAACTCCCAACGCCAGGCCACCGCCGACTTGCGAGAACGCTCCACGCAGCACCATCACCATGACCGAGGCGCGGTCCGCGCCTAGTGCCATACGTACGCCAATCTCGCCCGTCCGCTGCTCTACACCGTACGCCGTCACGCCGTAGAGACCCACGGCCGCGAGCAGGAGCCCGACTGCGCCGAAGAGCCACGTCAGGCTTGCAATCATGTTCTGCTGGGCGAAATGGCCGCGAACGACTTCGGAATACGGTTCGACCCGGCGCATCACCAGGTTCGGATCAACGGCCGCCAGCGCGTCGCGCACTTCTGCCGCGAGTCCCGGCGGATTGCCGGGCGCCCAGATCACGACGTTGTACAGGTAATGCGACCAGACCTCTCGGCTTTGGAGCTCTCTTTCGTCGAACGTTGTGCTCTGCGCTTCGGCCAGGAAGTACATCGGCCGCTCGGGCGCGCGCACCGTCGACGGAAAGTAGTGGACGTCGGCGGCGACGCCGACGATCTCGTACGCCCCGGCGTTCTTCCTCGGCGCAGGACCGAAATGCCGCCCGATCGGGTTCTCGTTCCGAAAAAACTTCCTGGCGAACGATTCGTTGACGAGGGCGACGACGCGCGCATTGGCGTTGTCGGCGTCGGTGATCGGCCGTCCCATGACGATCCGATCGCCGACCGTGTCGAAGAATCCCGGCATCACGCGCGTCCAGGCCGCTGAGACATCGTCTCTCGCGCCCGGCTCGGGCCGGCCCGCAATCCGGACGTCATGCGCCCAGTACAGGCCTCCCATCGGCGCGTAGAGCGCCGCGCTGGCCATCCGCACGCCGGGAACGGCGCGCAGACGGGTCTCGATCTCGTGGAAGAGCGGAAGCAGCCGCTCTTCCGGGTAGTTGGAGAGCTTCGAGTCGATTGACACCAGGTAGCGGCCGTCGGTAGCGAATCCGAGGTTCTGATGTTCGAGATTGCGCAGGCTCTGGCCCAGCATCGCTGCCGCGCTCAGCAAGACGACCGACACGGCAGCTTGAGCGATCACGAGGATCTTCTGTGCGCTCGTTGTGCCCAAAGCCTTCCGGTTCGATCCGCGCATCGCGTCCATCGGGTCGGCGTGCGACGTCATCCACGCCGGCGCGACGCCGAAGAGCAGCCCGGTGATCATCGCCACGGCGATCGCGAAGAACAGCACTGGCATCGACGGTGCGACGCTCACCGGGACCCAGGCGTCCCTGAACGCGAGCTGCAGGATCAGGCGTGCTCCCGCATACGCCACCGCGATCCCGGCGACGCCGCCGAGGATGCCGAGCACCACGCTGCCGATCAGTCGATCACGCACGACTCGCGCGCGCGAAGCGCCGATCGCCACGCGCATCGCCGTTTCGTGCCTGTGCCTCCACCCGCGCGCGAGCAGCAGGTTCGCGACGTTGGCGCACGCGAGCAGCAGGACGCAGACGGCGGCGATGAGGAGCAGCCGCAGGCCGTCCTGATAGTGCTCGCGCATCAGGGACACGCCGGCCCCGCCTGGCGTCAGGTGCAACGTCTGCTTCTCCCACAGCGACCGGTCCTGGGGGCTCATGTCGGCGCGATGGCTCGCCAGCCACTGGCGCAGCTCGCCCTGCAGCTGCGCCTCGAGCGTCTTGGGGTTCGTGCCGGGGCGCACCCGGCCGATCAGATCCAACCAGGCCACGCCGGGATTCTTCAGCCGAGACGTGGCGCCGGCGATGAGCGGTTCCTTCGTCAGCGGCAGCCACAGGTCCGGCATGGCGACGTCGACCTTCGCTCCGAAAAAGCCGGGCGGCGCGACGCCGATGACGG
The DNA here is from genome assembly GCA_046728115.1 of Acidobacteriota bacterium. Taxonomy (GTDB): domain Bacteria; phylum Acidobacteriota; class Vicinamibacteria; order Vicinamibacterales; family CAVVIG01; genus CAVSWN01. The sequence continues at coordinate 4,286 of JBKPDW010000260.1, forward strand.
TGAACGCCTGGCCGTTGATCTCGTATGTCGCGCCGACGACCGATGGATCAGATCCGTAGTTGTCCTGCCAGGTGTAAAAACTCATCACCGCCACCGGCGGCGCGGCTTCCACGTCGTCGGCGTCGGTGAACAGACGCCCGCGCCACGCGGAGATCCCGAACGTCCGGAAGAAATTGCCCGAGACGTACCGCCCAGGTGCGCCTCGACCGCCGCTGCGGAACCCGCTCGGCGCATGGCGAGCTCGCCGTTTCCCGTACCGATCTGGAACGCCGACAGGTCCTCGAACGCTGGCGCGTCGGCGCGGAATCGCTGGTACGCCTCCCATGAGAAGAGCGTCCAGTCGTTCTGCGCGGCGCGGTTCCCCTGTGTGTATCCCGTCGAGTAGCAGCACGTGACGGCATCACCGATCCGCCAGAGCTGCTGCGGCTTCGCGACTGGCAGCGCTCGCAGCATCACCTGATGGATCAGCGTGAAGACCGCCGTGGTCGCGCCGATGCCGAGCGCCAGGGTGACAACGGCCGTCGCAGTAAACACGGGTGAGCGTCGCAGTTCGCGGATGGCCTGACGCAGGTCCAGGATCAACGATTCGAGCCAAACCGCCACGATCGCATCGCGGGCGGTTTCGCGAACTCGCAGCGGAGATCCGAACGCTCGCTGTACTCCGAGAGGATCGCGTCCGACGGCCTGAGCCTCCTCGAAGTGTGACTGCAGTTCCGCGTCGATGTCGTCGTTCAAGTCGCAGCGGAACACATTGCGAACGCGAGACCAGATCGACATGTCACGCCATCTTCAGCACGCGATTGACGGCCGCCGTAGCAGCCCGCCACTGCGATTGGGCGGCGGCGAGTTGTTTCCGTCCGGCTCGCGTCAACTCATAGACCCGCGCCCGCCGACCATTGCGGTTGACCCACTCGGCTCGGAGCCAGCCCGCGTCTTCCATTCGCCGGAGCGCCGGGTACAGCGATCCTTCCTCGACCCGCAAGACTTCGCCGCCGATCTGTTGAATCGCGGACATGATGGCGTAGCCGTGTACAGGCTCCTGTCGAGAGAGAATCTTCAAGATCATCACGTCCAACGCTCCTTGCAGGGTGTCACGACGCGCCATACTAAGACATCTTAGTGTATGCTGTGCACGAGGGCAATGACAAAGCTGCTGGCCGCCTCGCTCGTTGGTCTTATGGCAACGCCGTTGCTGGCTCTGCGTACGGAAACGGGATTTCTCGATCGCGCCGTAACGATCCGAGGCGACGTATATCGGTATCAGGTTTACGTACCGGCCGAGTACGCGGGTGCGAAGTCATGGCCATTGCTCGTGGATCTGCACGGCAACGGCAGCCAAGGATCGGATGGCATCCGGCAAACCGCGCATTTCCTCGCCGACGAAATTCGGATGCATCGGTCACGATTCCCCCTCATCGCGCTGTTTCCGCAGGCGACGGTCGGCGCAACGTGGACAACTGGCGCGATGCCGACCCTTATCGATGCTGCGATCGATATCACGA
>JBKPDW010000261.1:0-15176 GCA_046728115.1 Acidobacteriota bacterium
CTGCAGCATCTCCCACTGCCGCATCAAATCGCCCACCTTCCACATCAGCGACTGATGCTCGTCGATGACCGGCTGAGCTGCCGCGCGATCGTTGTAGAAACCCGGCGCCGACATTCGCTGCTCGATTTCTCGGATCGCCGCCTCGCATTCTGTAATGCGGGCCTCCAGCTGGTCGATGCGCTGTTGTCGAACCTGAATCGCGCGTGTGCGTTTGCGGGCCTCCGCATCGGCCCGTTTGCGATCGTCGCGGCTTGGTGCCGCCGCTTTGACGCCGGCCGCCGGGACTTTCTGGGAATGCTGGACGATCGGTCGGAGCCTGCGCGGCCCGGCGCGTTCGACCTGTCCCGCCTGGCCCGATGGGTTCGCCTTGTGCCAGAGGAATTCCTTGTAGGTGCCTGGATAGACAGCGGCCTCACCGTTGCCCACCTCGATGATCTTCGTTGCCAGACGCTCGACGAAGTAGCGATCGTGCGAGACGAATATCAGCGTGCCGCCATAGTCGACGAGCGCATCGAGCAGCACTTCCTTGGAATCGAGATCGAGATGATTGGTCGGTTCATCGAGCAGCAGCGTGTTCGAGGGGCGTAGCAGCATCCGCGCGACCGCCAGGCGGGTTCGTTCGCCGCCCGACAGGACGCGCACCGGCTTGTAAACGTCGTCGCCCGAAAACAAAAAGCCGCCGAGGATGTTGCGAATCATCGGGACCATGTGCAGCGGCGATCCGGAGGCGAGCGTCTCGTAGACGGTCGGCAACGGATCCATGCGCGTCGCCTCGTCCTGCGCGAAGTACTGCATGACGAGATTGTGTCCGGCGGTCCGGTGGCCTCGATCGGACGCTTCCTCGCCCGAGAGCATGCGCATGAGCGTGGACTTGCCGGACCCGTTCGGCCCGACGAGCGCGATGCGATCGCCGCGCTCGACGTGCAGGTGCAGATCGCCGAACACGACGAGATCGCCGTACGCCTTGTGAACGTGCTTCATCTCGAGCACGGTGCGGCCGCTCTTCGCACACGCGGGAAAATCGAAGTGGATCTTCTTGCGCTCCGGCGGAACTTCGATCGGCACGACTTTCTCGAGCAGCTTGATGCGGCTCTGGACCTGTGCCGCCTTGGTCGCCTGGTAGCGAAAACGATCGATGAACATCTTGACGCGCGCGACTTCCTCGTCCTGTTCGCGCTTCGCCTTGCGCAGCGCCTCGATATGCGCGTCGTGTTCGACGAGATAGTGGCTGTAGTTGCCGACGTAGTCCGTCAGCGTCCGCAACGTGAGATCGGCAATGCGGGTCACGACGGCATCGAGAAAAAAGCGATCGTGCGACACGAGGATGACGGCATGCGGGTAGGCATTCAGATACTCCTCGAGCCAGTTGCGCGCTTCGAGGTCGAGGTGATTGGTCGGCTCGTCGAGCAGCAACAGATTCGGCTGGCCCAGCAGCAGTTTCGCGAGCGCAATGCGCATCTGCCAACCGCCGGAGAAAGTCTCGGTCGGCCGCTGGAAGTCAGAGGTCTTGAACCCGAGACCGTTGAGCACCGTCGCCGTCTTCAGTTCGATGCTGTAGCCATCGTGCAAGCGGAAGGCGTCCTGCAGGTCGCTATACCGATGCAGCATCGTGTCGTGCTCGGCCTCTGGAATCGCCGGGTCCCCGAGCCGCTGCTCGAGTTCGTGCATCTCGCCCTTCATGCCGAGCAGCTGGCCGAACGCACTCGCTGTCTCGTCGAACACCGTGCGGCCGGAGTGTGAAAGGCCGTCCTGCGGCAGGTAACCGACGGTTAGCGCGGCCGGTTTGAGGATGCCGCCGGAATCGGGCTCCTCGAGGCCAGCCATCATCCGCAAGAGCGTGGTCTTGCCCGATCCGTTCGGCCCGCACAGACCGACTCGCTCGCGATCGGTGATCTGCCAGGTGACATGGTCGAGCAGGACACGATCGCCGAACGATTTCGTCAAATCAGAGAGCTGTATCATGCTGACGGGAAACGACTTATTTTATCACGAGCGGGGGTGCGTGAATTGGCGAGTTGGAGCGCCGGTGATTCGATTCGTCAAATCACCAACCCGTCAACTCACCAATTCTCATGGGTTACTCGCCGAGCGCTTTGGCCGCGGCCGCGAGGACCTGGGGGACGCGGAAGGGTTTGGTCAGGTATCCGGCGACACCGAGATTGACGGCTTCAATCGCGCTCGACTCAGTGGAGAAACCGGTGATGATGATCACCGGAAGGTCTGCTTTGTAGCGTTTCGCCTCGCGAATCACCGCGAGACCATCCATTCCCGGCATTTTGAGATCCGCGATCAGCAAATCGTACGGATAAAGCCGCATGCGCTCGAGCGCCGAGCGCCCATCTGGCGCGACGTCCACGTCGTATTCCGCGAGCGCGAGCGTCTTCGACAGCAGATCGCGGATGCTGGCCTCGTCGTCCACGACGAGCACGCGTGGACGCGTTGTGCCGGCGTTCGTCACGGGACGACCGGGAGGGGCCGGCGCGGGCCTCGCCCCGCTGCGCGGCCGCTGACTGTCGAGCCACGCGTCGATGTCACGCTTGCGGAAGCGCCATTGGCGGCCGACGCGGACCGCCGGGATCTTGCCGGCTTTGATCAGCCGGTAGACAGTCCGCAAATTCACCTGGAGGTACTCCAGGACTTCTTCAGTGGTCAGAAAAGTTTCGTCAATCATGCGTCAGCGTCCTGCCGTGCGCGCATTGGGCAGTTCTACAGTGAAGATGGCGCCGCCACCTGGGTGGTTTGCAGCGGTGATGTGGCCCCCATGTTCCTGCACGATGCCATAAGCGATGGCCAGACCGAGCCCCGTGCCCTTGCCGACCTCCTTCGTCGTGTAAAACGGCTCGAAGATCCGCGATAGTGTATCGCCGGGAATGCCGGTTCCGGTATCACGCAGCTGCACAATAACCCGGTCGCCGGCAGGCGACAACAACGTCTTTACCTCGATCCGTCCTGCGCGACCGGTTGCGAGGATTGCGTGCTCGGCATTCAGAACCATGTTCAGGAACACCTGATGAAGGAGCAGCGGGTCGCTCGTCACCCGGGGCAGCTGTTCATCATAGTGTCGCACGACTTCGATGTCAGCGGCACGATGTGCCGCTGAGCGTAAGGCAAAAACTTTCTGCAGAAGTGAATTGAGGCTGACGCGTCGCCGGGTCAGCCGGCGCGAGCCGGCAAAGACCAACAGATTGCGGACAATCTTCGCTGCCCGGTCGGCCTCCCGATAGATCGTCTGCACTTCCCGGCGCAGCTGTTTGGGGAACGCTCCTGTGGCGCGAAGCAATTCCATGTGACCGAGCACGGCCTGGAGCGGATTGTTGAGCTCGTGGGCGATACCTGCGACGAATTGCCCCAGCGCAGCCAGCTTTTCCGTTTGCGTCAGCCGCCTGCGCAGCTCCTCGCGCTCGCCCTCGAGCTTGGTTTGTGTTTGCAGATCTCGCGCGACAATTACGCTACCGACGAGCTTTCGATCGTGGTCGAGCAGTTCTGTCGCGGTAACGAGAAACGGCCCGTTGAGCAACGGGTCGATGACCTCGTACGAAGCTGAACCCTCGGACGATGCGCCGCCATTTCGAGACTGCTCGCTCGACAGCCATCGGGCCAGCTCAGGGCCGACCGACTCGGCGATCGGCTGGTCGACGAGGTCCTCGCGGTTGCGGCCGAGGCGGGCGGCGAACGCCTTGTTCACGTGAACGATTCGACCGGTTCGGTCCACGACGACTACGAGATGCGAGATCGAGTCGAAGGTGTTCTCGAGCTCGCGTCTCGAGCGAATGACATCGTCGAGCAACTGCATGTTCTCGACCGCGACGGCCAATTGACGGCCCAGCTCGTCCGCACGATCGAGGACGTCCAGCTCGCCTCCCGGTTCGATACGCGCGCGTTCCAGCACAATCGCGCCTAGCGCTCGGCGCCGGCCGCGCAACGGGATCGCGACTGTCGCCGTCGACCCGCCGTCGTCCGTCGCCACGATCTCGGATCGGGATCGTCGCAACGCCGCGGCCGCCGGCGCCACTGTGTCTTCGGTGTCGACGCGGACGTCGCGCGCCGCGTCATCTCGATCCGACGATGCGTGCAAGGCGAGGTGCCGGGCCCGGCGATCGTGAATCCACACGGACGTGCTTTCCGCGCCGAACATGCGTTTGGCACTCTCGCAGAAGATGCGCAAACCGGCCGTCAAGTTGAGCGAGGCGGAAAGTTCGGTGGAGACGTCCTCGAGCACCGATCCCAGATCCCGCTGCAGTTCGTCGCGCTGTCGAAGTTGGAGAAGTTCGAGCGACACGAGAAACGCGTCCGCAACGGATTGAATGTCGTCGCCCGATCGGGCGGGAGTGCCCGCCGCAAATCCGATCGCGAGCAGTCCCATTCGTTCGTCGCCGCGGACGAGGGGAACGAGCAGCGCCGCCGGCGCATCCAGTCGTGCCGCCAGATCCGGCATCAGACGATCCGCGTCGGCAACCTGCACTGGCGCTCCGGTTTCGAACGCGGTGTTGAGAAGCGTCGCCTCGTCGGCGTCGGGCGTCCACGGCTCCGAACCGAGCACATCCAGGCCGGACGCGGACGTTGGATGCAACAATCCGTTGCGCGGATTCAGGCGAAACAGCAGCGAACATACGCCGCCCGTCATTTCCAACGCCCGCTGGTGCAGAGGCGGGAAGAGGTCGGTCGAGCGGCCCGGGCGAGCAAGCACAGACACCAGCGAGGTCACGGCCATTTGGGGCGTCGAACGGACGACGCGGGAGGCCGCACGGGGACGAAGGGGTCGTGTGGTTCGGGGCATCGCCTTGGCGGGCTTGGGCGGCCGTCAGCGAACCAGCCGCGAGCGGATTCTAAGAGCGTAACGCCAACAATTGCAAGCCCTTAGCCGACGCCAGACTATAATTATGATTTCCGGGGGAAACACAGACTGTCTTTCGCCCGCCGCCGTCTTAGTACCTGAGGGATCCGCGCTCCCGCATGACGTGGACCGACGAAGAGCTCGTTGCCCGATCGATCGGCGGCGATGCCGACAGTTTCAACGAGCTGATATTGAGATGGGAACGTCCCATTTACGCCCTCGCGTACCGAACGATCGGTCGCGAAGACGACGCGCGCGACGTGTGCCAGGAGACCTTCCTCCGAGCGTTTCGCGCACTGCCCGGCTTTCGCGGTCAAGCCAAATTTTCGTCGTGGCTCTATCGGATCGCGTTGAACCTGTGCCGGGACTGGGTCCGCCGCGAGCGGCGGACGCCGGTCGTGCAGCCGCCGGAAGACGTCGATTTGATGGATCTCGCTGCGGCAGCGGAGCCTTCGGAGTCCATTGAAGATCTGGTCGCACGCAAGGCGCTTTCGCGCGAGGTGGAACGAGTGATGGCACAGCTGCCCGAGGAGCAGCGGACGGCGATTGTTCTCAAGGAGTACCACGGCCTGACCTTTCAGGAGATTGCAGACCTGGTCGGCTGCCCGTTGAGCACGGTCAAGACACGCTTATATCAGGGTCTGTCGGTGCTGCGTCGGGAACTTGCCGACGATGCGTCCGACCGTACGGCAACGATCGCGACGGCACCCGGTGTTTCGCGGCGCCCGAAGCGGCGCGCCATGCAGGCATGAGGCTTATGACAGACATGTGCAGCTACACGGTTGATCGTGAGGCGACGCTCGTCGCATATCTGTACGATGAGATCGATCAGCAGGCACGTGCGCGGTTCGACTCCCACTTGGCCGCATGCGCGGCCTGCCGCGACGAGCTGCGCGAGATGCGCCGCGTCCGCGGCCATCTGGCAAGTTGGAATCCGCCAGAGCCCAACTTTACGGCTACTAGTCGCCCCTCGTTCCTCGAGGCCGTTCGGAGCAACGCGGAGTCTCTCGAAGCGCCGCCAGGGGGTGACGTGTCGGCCAGCGGTCCTGCACCTGTGATCAGTTTCCAGGCGTACGACAGCCAACAAAGGCCGCCAGTCGTTCCCAGGGATCGCCCATCTTGGTGGCGTGAGATTCCAGCGTGGGCCCAGGTTGCCGCAGCGGTGCTGATTCTCGGCGTGGCAGCAGGGATTGCGAATCTGGACGTGCGCTACGACGCCAATGGTCTGACCATTCGGACGGGCTGGTCGAAGACGGCGAAGGCTTTGCCGAACACCTCGACAGCAAATGGCGCGGTTGGCGCGACGCACGCGGAACTCGCTGCGCTCGAACAGCAGCTCCGTACGGAGATGCGTGCGTTGGAGGCCAGCACCCGCGGAAATGCGAGAGGAGATTCGCAGCCAGTTCGGCTGGCAGCCGATGCGGACTTGATGCGCCGAACACGCGCGCTCGTCGACGACGCCGAAAAACGTCAGCAGCGCGAGCTCGCTCTGCGGATCGGCGAAGTGCTGCGCGACGTCAACGCTCAGCGCCAGGCCGACCTCATGCGGATCGATCGCAGCCTCGGGCTCGTGCAGAACAATCTCGGCGTCGAAGTGCTCAAACAGCGCCAGCAGGTGAATTACCTCATGCGCGTGAACCAGCGTTAGGTCAGCAAGGGAGGAGGACTGTGAAACGGCTCGCTTCGATTGTCTTTGTATCAACGGTGGCCATCGCCGCGGCGACCACCTCGTGGGCGCAAGCTTCGCCGCAATCGATACCAGTCGATCGCCCGCGTGCGGACGAGCAGCGACGCGACCGAGCCGCGGCTGAACAGCGATACCAGATCGGCCAGATGGAGCGTGTGCTCGAAGGTGCCGTTGAACATGGCGTCACCGTGACACGCGACCGTTTGCAGGCGGTTGTCCAGATGCCGGCCGACATGCTGGTCAGCGACATCAGCGACAACGCCCACGCCCGCGGTTTTCGGCTGGAAGGGTACGGCGTCTTTTTCGACGTTATCGTGCCGTCGTTCGAGACGACGATGACCTGGACGCTGCGCACACTCGATCAGAACGATCTGGGCCTCGACAGCGCGCTCCGTGCGCTCGAATCGCACGTCAAGACAGCCGGCGATCCGAACCTCGAACAGGCGCTCAAGCGGATCGAACTGCAGATGAACCCAGCGGTCCTGACCCGCACCACGACCGCGCCGGACGTGCCCGGCGCCCGGACCCTGACAGGTTCGGCCGCGTCTGTTGAAACTCCACAGAAGGCCGAACCCGCTCCGCCGCCCGACGATCCGATTCTGAATGATCCCAGCGGGGCCTATAGGACGGAAGTGATCTCGGCGCTGAAAGACGCGATGCTGGCGCACAGCCGGTCGCTTGGCATCGGGCCGAACGAGTGGCTGACCGTCGCCGCCAAGGGCAATCAGGATCGCCCGCGAGTGGCACCCGCCGACACCGACGCACGGACGAGCATCATCCGTCTGAGCGGATCGGATCTGGCCGACTTTCTGGCCGGCCGCATCTCGCGCGAGGAAGCGCTTCAACGTCTCGAAGTACGAGTCTTTTGACCGCGGAACGCGGGATGCGGGGTTGTTCCCGATCCCGCAATCCGCAATGCCGAGTTCGCATTCCGCAAACCGCAATCCGCATCCTGCAATGTAATATACGCGCTATATGCGCGTGCTGGCCCGCCTCTCGCTGTGTCTGGCATTTGCGAGCACCGCTTGTGGACCGACCGTAGATCTCACCAAGGGCTTGAAAATCACTATCGTCGACTCGGGCTGGTTCGACGCGGGCATCGTCAACGGACAGAACAAGCTCGTGCCGATTGTGTCGTTCACCCTCACCAACCTGTCCGACCAGAAACTCGTCGCTCTCCAAGTCAACGCGGCGTTTCGGCGTGTGAATGAGGACAAGGAATGGGGCACGGCGTTCCTGACCGCCGCCGGCTCGAGCGGTCTGGCGCCAGGCGCCACGACCGCAATCCTTACGGCGCGATCGCAGCTCGGCTACACGGGCAGCGATCAATCGCGCCAGGAAATGCTGCAGAATAGCCACTTCGTGGACGCAAACGTTCAGCTGTCTGCGAAGTACAGCTCGATTCAGTGGGTCCGAATGGGTGTGTATCCGATTGAACGGAAGTTGATCACCAAATAACGATCTGGCTCGTGGCTGATGGCAAAGATCCTGGTAATCCGACCCTTCAGCCAGCAGCCATCACTGGATCTTTTTGAGCTCCCCCTCGTACGTGGTCGTGTGTTCGGGTGTGATGCGCACGTCAATCGTCAGCGGCTCGTATCCGGGCGCGCGGATTTCGACGTGGTGTGCACCGGTCTCGAGGTGCAGACGCTGGAAGATGCCGTCGAAATCGTCCACGATACCGGCGTAGAAGCCATCGACGAACACCTCGGCCTCGCGCGGCTTGATCTTCAGACGCAGGTTGCCCTCTTCCACGTACGACGACGTGGTCGACTGAGGAAACGAGGGATAGCCGCCGTACCACGGATCGTAGTACCCGGCGTAATCGTCAATGTAGCCCGCGCCGTACCACCATGGGCTGTAGTACCCGCCGTAGTACCCGCCGCGTCCTACGAGGATGCCAAGTCCCGATCCAGGCACAGAACTCCGCGGAACCGCCGTGCCGATCGCCTCGCGTCCGTCGCGCGGTCTCGCGTACTCGGGCACGCCGCTGGCAGCGCCTTCCGCCGCGCGCGTCAAGCTGCCCGTGCGCCCGCTCGCGCCGCTTGTACTGTTCGTCGCGGCGGCGTTTGATCCGCTGTTGCTGACTCTCGGCGCGGAGTAACCGCTGGTCGCAGTTGCGCCCGTACGGCTCGGTCCACTCGAGCCGGCGCGGTTTCCAGAGGATGCAACTGCTCCGGATCCGCCGCTGCTCGAGGAGCTACCGCCCGAAGATCCCGACCCGCCGCTCGACCCTCCGTTGCTGGATCCGCCCCCGCCGGATCCGCCGCTGCTCGAGCCGGCAGCTGCCGCCGCGGCCGCACCCATGGCCTGAGCCGATGCGGGCGCAGGTGTCGCCAGAAGCCACACGAAACCGATTCCGGCCATTGTCAATAACGAGCACGCCGGCAGCAATCGCTTCATGGTCAACCTCTCTGTAGCCCGGACAGCAACCCGGTTGCCACCCCGGGTATGCGATCTCCAGTCAGTATCGACCCAAATCCCGCGTTTTGCACGAACTATTCGCAATCAAGTGTCTCCGTCTGGTTGCACACAGTCCCGTTTTCTTGACACCATAGACCAACGCGTTGGTGCAGGGTGATTTGGCGAATTGGCGAGTCCAGCCGCCCAGTCTCCGAGTCACCAACGCTCGAGTTCGCCAATTGACCATGTCCCCTCACCTCCATAGCACGACCATCCTTGCAGTGCGGCACCGGGATCGGGCAGTGCTGGCTGGTGATGGTCAGGTGACGTTCGGACAGACCGTCGTCAAGCAGAGCGCAAGGAAAATCCGCCGTCTCTACAACGATAAGGTGCTTGCGGGCTTCGCTGGCTCGGCGGCGGATTCCTTTTCGCTGTTTGCACGCTTCGAGTCGAAGCTGGAACAATATCGCGGCAACCTCGAGCGGTCGGCCGTGGAACTCGCCAAGGACTGGCGCACGGATCGCATTCTTCGGCGTCTCGAAGCAATGCTGATTGTGCTGGACAAGGGCTCGACGTTCTTGCTGTCGGGAAACGGCGATCTCATCGAACCCGACGATGGGCTGGTCGCAATCGGCTCAGGCGGCCCGTTTGCGCTCGCGGCAGCCAAGGCACTGGCCCACAACACGGATCTCGACGCGCGCGCGATCGCCGAGAAGGCCATGGCAATCGCCGCTGAGATCTGCATCTACACCAACGGCCGCGTCGTGGTCGAAGAGCTGTAACGTGGCGATTCTTCTGCCGGAAACAACGCGCACGGCGGCGGACAGCCTGACGCCGCGGCAGATCGTCGCCGAGCTCGACAAGTATGTCATCGGGCAGGCGGCGGCGAAGCGCGCGGTTGCCATCGCATTGCGCAACCGGACGCGGCGACAGAAGCTCTCGCCGGAGCTTGCCGAAGAGATCGCGCCGAAGAACATCCTGATGATCGGACCCACCGGTGTCGGGAAGACCGAGATCGCGCGCCGCCTGGCGCGTCTCGCCCAGTCGCCGTTTTTGAAGGTCGAGGCGTCGAAGTTCACCGAGGTCGGCTACGTCGGGCGCGATGTCGAGTCAATGGTGCGCGATCTGGTGGAACTCGGGGTGGACATGATCCGCGAGTCGCGCCTCGATGAGGTGCGCGCCAAGGCCTCCCAGAACGCCGAAGACCGTCTGCTCGACATTCTGCTGCCGCCCGCGCGACCGATGGCGCCGGACGAAGATCCCAGCACCGCACGCGATCAGCAGCAGCAGACGCGCGAACGATTCCGCGAGCAGCTGCGCGCCGGTCGACTCGACGGCCGTATCGTCGAGATCGACGTGCGCGAGAAATCGTTCCCGTCCTTCGAGATCATCGCCGGATCGTCGGTCGAGGAAGTGGACATCAACCTGAAGGACATGCTGCCGGGGCTGTTCCAGGGGAAAAGCAAGAAGCGACGCGTCAAGGTTCCCGAAGCGCTCGAGCACCTCACCCAGGAAGAAGAGCAGAAATTGATCGACATGGACAGCGTCGCCCGCGCTGCGGTGGAGCGTGTGGAGCAGGCAGGCATCATCTTCATCGACGAGATCGACAAAATCGCGGGCCGCGAAGGCTCCCATGGGCCAGACGTCAGCCGCGAGGGCGTGCAGCGCGACATCCTGCCGATCGTCGAGGGGACCACGGTCAACACGAAGTACGGCATGGTTCGCACCGATCACATCCTGTTCATCGCGGCGGGCGCGTTTCATGTCTCGAAGCCGTCGGATCTGATTCCGGAGCTGCAGGGGCGGTTCCCGATCCGCGTGGAGCTCGAGCCACTGGGGACCGAGGATTTCGTGCGGATTCTAACCGAGCCGCAGAGCGCGCTGGTGAAACAGTACATCGCGCTGATGGACACGGAAGGCATCGCCCTGACGTTTACCGACGGCGCAATACGCCGCGTCGCCGAGTTTGCGAGCGTCGTCAACGAGCGCACGGAAAACATCGGCGCCCGCCGGCTCCACACGGTCATGGAGAAACTGCTCGACGAGATTTCATTCGAAGGCCCGGATCTCGCCGACAAGGTCGTCACGATCGACGACGCCTACGTCTCGAGGATGCTCGCGGAAATCGTGAAGAACGAAGACCTGTCCCGGTACATCTTGTGAGGACACGACGTACAACGCAGAGCGCGCAGAGATCGCAAAGCAAAAGGCTCTCTGCGGTCTTGTTGTTCTCTGCGTTGATCGTCGTGAGCGCCTGCGGCAAGAAAGGTCCCCCCCTGCCGCCCCTGTTGAAAGTACCCGTGGCGCCGACGGAACTCGTCGCCGACCGGCACGGAAACGTCGTCGACATTCAGCTTCGGGTGCCGACGGCAAACACCGATGGCACGAAGCCTGCCAATATAGAACGTGTGGATGTCTATGGCTTCACCGGCCCGGAGGTGCTGGATAACGACCAGGTGCTCAAGTTCGCGACCAAGGTTGGCAGCGTGCCGGTCAAAGCGCCCGCGGATCCGAATCAGACAATTGACGAGGACGAGGCCGAAGACCCTGAGCTCACGGGATCAGGTCTGGATCAGGGCGCGTACGCGCATCTCACCGAGCACGTGACGCCCCAGATCGAAACGCCAGTGGTGGTGCCACGACACGACAGAGCTCCAAAAGGGTCCGGCGAAAACGCCGATGGGCCGCTTGCTCCCACAATACTGTCCGTGCCGTCGCGCACGTATCTGGGCGTGGGCGTGTCGACCAAGGGGAAGCCTGGCCGGTTCTCGGAGCGCGTTCGGATCGCGCTCATCGAGCCGCCACCTGCGCTCGAGCCGCCGAAGATCGGATACGACGAGAAGACGATTACACTCGAGTGGACTCCGCTGCCGAGCGTTGTTGCCGGCGCTCCGATGCTCCCGGCTCGTGGCGGCGTTCTGCCGTCGACTCCGATCGGCATGATGATTCCAGAGATCACGTACCACGTGTACGAAGTCGCTGAAGGATCGGACGGAACGCCTTCGAAGTTGATGCGACTGACGGCGACGCCGGTCAGCGAGCCGCGATTTCAGGACCCGCGGATCGAGTGGGGTGAACGGCGGTGCTATGCGGTGCGCGCGCTCGTCATCGTCGATGGTGCGGGCCTGGAAGGCGAAGAATCGCCGCCGCAATGCGTCACGCCGACCGACACGTTTCCGCCCGTCGCGCCAGTTGGCGTACAGGCCATACCGAGCGATGGCGCCATCAGCCTCATCTGGGATGCAAACACCGACAAGGACATTGGCGGATACTACGTGCTCCGCGGGTTGGCCCCAGGTGACACGCTCGAAAGATTGACGCCCGAACCGATCCCGCAGACGTCCTTTCAGGATCGCGTGAAGCCTGGCGTCCGCTTTGTCTACGCCGTACAGGCCGTTGATACGGCGGGGAACGTGAGTCCCATGTCTGCCAAGATCCAGGAAACGGCGCGATGAATCACAGAGCGCCCGGCTCGACCCGGAGGCCGCAGCGCCGGACGAGATACCGGGACGTACGTTTTCACGAGATCGGTGGTCTAATTTCGCGGGGTTCTTTGTGGAGAATCCTGTCCTCAGTCGTCAAACATCAGCAGGAGTAATTCAATGAAGCTATTTGTCGATACCGGCAGCATCAAAGACATCGAGACGATCGCCGCGCTCGGCATCCTCGACGGCGTGACGACCAACCCGTCGCTCCTCGCCAAAGAGCCCGGCGACTTCCGTCAGAATCTCAAGAAGATCTGCGACATCGTCAAGGGCCCGGTGAGCGGCGAAGTGACGGCGACCGATTTCGCCGGCATGCTGCAACAGGGCCACGACATCGCGAAAATCGACCCGCACATGGTGGTCAAGGTGCCGCTGACGCGCGACGGGATCCGCGCCTGCAAGGCGCTCTCGGGCGAAGGCATTCACGTGAACGTCACGCTCTGCTTTTCGCCGGCACAGGCGCTGCTCGCGGCCAAAGCCGGGGCCAGCTATGTCAGCCCGTTCGTCGGCCGCCTGGATGATATCGCCACTAACGGCATGGAACTGATCGGTGAAATCGTGGAGATCTACGACAACTACGAATTCCCGACCGAAGTGCTCGTCGCCAGCTGCCGGCATCCGATCCACGTCGTCGAGGCCGCGCGCATGGGCGCCGACATCGCCACATGCCCGCCCGCGGTGATCGACCAGATGTTCAATCACCCGTTGACCAACATCGGACTCGAAAAGTTCCTGAAGGATTGGGAGAAGGCACAAGTGGTTCGCGCATGAGTGTGCCTGGTCCAGAGTCCTCGACGCCGTCCTTTGCCGCTCGAATGAATGCCTACGACAAGCTCCCCGACCTGGAGCGCCGAGCCGAGCTGGGCGGCGGCACGGATCGCCTCGAGCGACAGCATGCGGCGGGCAAGCTCACGGCTCGCGAGCGGATCGAGCTGCTTTTCGATCCCGGTACGTTCGAGGAAATCGACAAGCTGGTCATGCACCGGTGTCGCGACTTCGGGATGGAGCAGCAGATCATCCCGGGTGACGGGGTCGTTGCCGGTCATGGCCTCATTGCCGGGCGGCAGGTCTGCGCGTTCGCGCAAGATTTCACGGTGTTCGGCGGTTCGCTGTCGGAGACCAACGCCGCAAAGATCGTGAAGATCATGGATCTGGCGATGAAGCTGGGAGTGCCCATCGTCGGATTGAACGATTCAGGCGGTGCGCGCATTCAGGAAGGCGTGTTGTCGCTCGGCGGGTACGCCGACATCTTTCTCCGCAACACACTGGCATCGGGTGTCGTGCCGCAGATCTCCGCGATCCTGGGTCCGTGCGCCGGCGGTGCGGTCTACTCGCCGGCCATCACCGATTTCATCGTGATGGTGAAGAACACGAGCTACATGTTCGTGACCGGCCCGGAGGTCATCAAAACTGTCACGCACGAAGACGTCACGAAAGACGAACTTGGCGGCGCGATGACGCACAATGCGACGAGCGGCGTCGCTCACTTCGCCGTCGATGACGACAGCGAATGCCTGGCGCTCGTGCGCGAACTACTGGCCTACCTGCCAGGCAACAATCTGGACGATGCGCCGCGGTTGACGACGAGCGATTCGCCGCACCGGGAGGACGCCGCGCTCGACGACATCATCCCGGTCTCGCCGAA
Organism: Acidobacteriota bacterium; assembly: GCA_046728115.1. Classification (GTDB taxonomy): domain Bacteria; phylum Acidobacteriota; class Vicinamibacteria; order Vicinamibacterales; family CAVVIG01; genus CAVSWN01. The sequence continues at coordinate 14,055 of JBKPDW010000261.1, forward strand.
CCAGCCGTACGACATGCTGGATGTGATCCACGCAGTCGTGGACGAAGGCCGTTTCCTCGAGGTACACGAGCATTACGCCCGCAATCTGATCGTCGGGTTCGCGCGCTTCGACGGACGGTCGACAGGCATCGTCGCGAATCAGCCGGCGGTCCTGGCCGGCACGCTCGACATCGACGCGTCGGTCAAGGGCGCGCGTTTCGTGCGCTTTTGCGACGCGTTCAACATTCCCCTCGTCACCTTCGAGGACGTGCCGGGATTTCTACCCGGGACCGTGCAGGAGTACGGCGGAATCATCAGGCACGGCGCCAAGCTGTTGTACGCCTTTGCTGAAGCGACGGTGCCGAAGGTGACAGTCATCACGCGAAAGGCGTACGGCGGCGCGTACTGCGTCATGTCGAGCAAGCACATCCGGACCGATTTCAACTACGTCTGGCCGACCGCCGAGATCGCGGTGATGGGTCCGGAAGGCGCAGTCAACATCCTGTACAAGCGCGAACTCGATGCGGCGAGCGATCCCGCCCGAGTGCGGGCCGAGAAAGTTGCTGAGTTCCGGGAAAAGTTCGCCAACCCGTACATCGCGGCGTCGCGCGGCTTCGTCGACGAAGTCATCCGGCCTCGTGAAACGCGGCGAAAATTGATCACCGCACTCAAGAACCTCGAAACCAAGCGCGACAAGAATCCTCCTAAGAAACACGGAAATATTCCGTTGTGATTCCGTAAAAACGTGCGCCGCCCGCGGCGCGCTCTCCAAAATTTTGAGCACGCCTGAAAAGAGTACGACTCGACATCGCGATCGATCAGTCGCAGTGTGCATCCGGTGGCTATCATCGACCGTTGGAGGGTAGATGATGCGTTCACGATTGGGTCTCCGCTCCTTCCCGGTCCTCGTCCTCGCCCTATTGATGACGAGCGGGATAGCACGCGCGCAGTCGACAGCCACCGTCCAGGGCACGGTGACCGACACGCAAGGCGCCGTGATGCCGGGCGTGACGGTCACCCTGCAGAACACTGCAACGGGCATCGAGCGGTCGGTCGTGACCAGCTCGGCCGGCGAGTTCGTCGCGGCATCGCTAGCGCCCGGCCACTACGCGCTTGTCGCGCATCTCGAGGGATTCTCGGATC
>JBKPDW010000262.1:0-17378 GCA_046728115.1 Acidobacteriota bacterium
GGTCTACCGCGCCGCCTACCCGACGGCCTTTGCGGCGGCGAGCCACGAACTCGATGTTCTACTGGGCACGATCAATACTGCTGTCCTCATCGCCAGCAGTCTGACGATGGCCCTGGCGGTCCGGTCGGCGCAGCTCGGTGAACGCCGGCCGCTGATGATGTTCCTGATCGTGACGATTCTGCTTGGCTCGGTGTTTCTCGGCATCAAGGGGGTCGAGTACTACCGCAAGTTCGTCGAGCATCATGTCCCGGGACCGGCCTTTCAATTCGAACCGGAGCATGCCCGACACGCCCAAATCTTTTTCTCGCTCTACTTCATGATGACCGGGCTCCATGCCACTCACATGATCGCCGGTATCGGAGTTCTGCTTGTCATGCTGTATTTCTCGTGGCGCGGCAGGATCTCGGCTTCGTACTACAGCCCGATCGAGATCAGCGGCCTGTATTGGCACTTCGTGGACATCGTCTGGATCTTTCTGTTCCCCTTGCTGTACCTCGTTGGCAGGCACGCGTGATGCGACAGGCTCTCCACCACGGAGGACACAGGGGACGCAGAGGGCGGATTTTGTATGCTCTGACCTCCGTGCCCGTGGTGGAGATACAACGAGCATCCAATGACTGACCACGTCGTACCGCCGCGCCTGTACTACACGATCTTCGGCATCCTGATGCTGTGCACCGGCCTCACGGTGGCGATTGCCTTCGTCGATCTCGGCAAACTCAACGCGATCGTTGCGTTGACCATCGCTGTGTTCAAGGCCACGCTGGTCGTGCTGTTTTTCATGCACGTCAAGTACTCCACGAGATTGACCTCCGTGCTGGTCGTCGCCAGCGTTTTCTGGCTCGGCATTCTGCTGACGTTGACGATGAGCGATTACCTGACGCGGCCGTGGCGGACCTACGGATAGCGCATATAATCCCCTTCCGGCCATGAGTCGCGCTCGCGTCTTCGTCACAGCGCTCTCGCTTTCTTGCGGCATCAGCATGGTGGCCGCGGACCGCATCTACACGAATCCGAACCCTCAAGCCGAGCTCAAGCAGCTGTTCCCGAATGCGGTCGCGTTTTCACCGCTTGCGGGCGCGCCTCTGCACTTCAAGGCCTACGCCGTCGACCCCAAGACGAATCCGAATGCGCAACCGATCGGCATCGCGTTCTGGACGACCGATTTGGTGCCGGAGGAACACGGATACCACGGCCCGATTCACATCCTGGTCGGTCTCAACATGACGGGCGTGCTCTCAGGCGTCGTCGTGGCATACGATTCGGAGCCGTACGGGTACTTCTCGGTGGAACCGCCAAAGTTCGCTGTGCAGTTCAAGGGTAAGACCATCCACGACCAGTTCCGGGTCGGCGGCGACGTCGATGCGGTGTCGCGCGCGTCCATCACCATCAACAGCGCGGCGCGAGCCATCCGGGACAGCTCGCGCATGGTCGCCAAACAGCTGCTGCCGCCAGAGGTATCGAAGTAGTGGGCGGCGGCGAGGGCTGGCGCGAGATCCTCGCGCCGCAGGCGCTCGATCTGGTTCTGCTGGCGGCATTCATTGCGCTGGCGCTCGTCAGCTTTTTCCGCAAGAGCGTCAGCCTGAAGTACGCCGCGCTGGCGGCTGCGGTCGGCTACCTCGGTTTCGTCAAGAGCCGGCTGGTATCGATCGTCGATATCTTTGCCGTCGCCGACTGGAATCTGCCCATCTTCAAATACAACATCGCCTGGTACGCGCTGTCGATCTTCGTCCTGGTTTCGACGGTGCTCTGGGGCCGGTTCTATTGCGGACGCGTCTGCGCCTTCGGCGCGCTGACGCAGTTGATGGATCGATTGCTGCCGGCGAAGCTGCGCGTGGAGGTGCCGCCGCGCGTCGAAGAGCGCGCGGCGTGGATCAAGTACGGCCTCCTGGTCGGAATCGTCGGCTACTACGTCGCCACCAGGGACCTCTCCGTCTACCGCTGGGTCGAGCCCTTCTGGATGTTCGGGCTGTTCGGCACGACCGCGATGTGGGCGGTGCTGGCAGCGCTCCTGATTTCGACCGTGTTCGTCAGGAATCTGTACTGTCGATTCCTCTGTCCCGTCGGTGCCGCGCTCGGATTGCTGTCAAACTTCACCGTGTTCCGCATCAAGCGCTGGTCCGAGTGCAAGACATGCAAGATTTGCGAGAAAGCCTGTGAATGGGGCGCTATCAAAGGTCCGAAGATCGTCGCGAGCGAGTGCGTGCGGTGCGACGACTGCGAGCGGCTGTATCTCGACCAGCAGAAGTGCCCACACTGGATCATCCTCAAGCGCAAGAGCAACAAGCTGTTTTCGTCGGCGTAGAGTTGCGGGTCTGTGACGTCGTGAAAACGGCGCCGGCTCGGGTATGACGCAGCGGCTGTATTCGCTGCGTTGTGCAGGCGAATATCTCGCAAATCAGGGTGCGACCTCCTGTTCGCTATTCAATCCTGACGAGCGCCACGCGATTGACGCCGCTGCACGCCATGGCGAGGTTGCCATCGGCGGTGCGCATCATGTTCCGCACCACGCCGCCACTCGACGGGATGGTCCACGTCTGGAACTTCTCCGTTGTCGGATCGAAACGCACCAGCGTGTTCGGCCGCACGCCGGATTCGCTGTACCAGATGATCCCTTTGATCTGCGCGATGCCGTACGGCTGCGAACGCGGTCCGCCCGGGGATGGCCACTCTTTGATGGCGCCGGTCTTCGGATCGAACCGGCCCAGATAGCCCCTCGCGTAGTCCGAGTACCAGACGACGTCGTCGGCCCCGAGAGCGATGCGCCGGGGTCTCGCGTCGGCGCTCGGCAGCGTGTGCTCGGTGATCTCCATCGTCTGCGGGTTGATGCTGCCGATGCGATTGCCGCGGAAGTCCACGTACCACGGCACTCCTTTCGAGTTCACTTGAATGCCGTACGGATAGGTGCCGCTGCTCGGCGTCTTCACGATCTTCATGGCACCGGTCGAGGGCATGATCCGCCCGACCATGCCCGACTGCAGCGTGAACCACAGCGTGCCGTTCTGGTCGAAGATCGGCGTGTGCGGGCCGCGGGCATCCGGATCGTTCAACTGATACTCGGTGACCTCGCCTGTCTTCGGATCGAGCTTGCCGACGTACCGACTGCTGTTGGCCGTAAACCAGATGTTGCCGGCCTTGTCTGCCGTCAGGCCGTGGGGTCCGGAACGTGGCGTCTTCAGCGGGAACTCTTTCATTTCGTCGGTTCTCGGATTGAGACGTCCGAGCGTGTTCGCGAACATCCCGGTCCACCAGATCATGCCGTCGGGCGTGGCGAGTGGATCGTGCGGCCGGGAGCCGCGCGTCGGCAGCATCCACTCCTTGATATCAACCTTGGCGCTGCCCGGGATCACCACCGCTGCGGGCGCTGGCTTCTCGGGAAAGTTCTTCTCGAGGTAGTCGACCAGGACAGCCGACTCGTTCGGCGGGACCTCGACCATCGAGTCGAAGAGCTGTTTCCAGCCCTCACGGGTGTACCCATTCGAGTTGGCGATCATGCTGGTCGGGTGGCAGGCGTTACACAACTTTTCGACGATCTGCTTTCCGTCACCGTCGGGCAGCGGCGCTGCAGCTCCGCGCCCTCCACGCTGGGCCGAGAGAGGCATGCTAAGCGTGAGTGCCGCACTCGCCGCCAGCAGCACGAGCGATGGTCTTGACATAACGTTCCTCACTAAGCGATGACCAAGACGAAGGGACGAACTAGCGTATACAAGTCGAGCGCCCAATCGAGATATTTTGCTCACCGCACAAGATCGACGAGCCTTGACCCGGCCCGGACCGATCGCGAATCATCGAGCCGCCAACGCATGCCTGACAAGCCGAGCCGGACCGGTCTCCCGGCCTGGCACATACGCCAATTATCAACTACGTCTCGCCCAGTCTGAAGGACGTGCTGCGGACGCGGGAAGCGTGAGCGACCTCAACTGCGCGCGCGTTCGCGCGGACCCCGCCACGACACGTGGAATCTCGCGTTCTGCTCCTTCGACAGCGGCACAAACGGATCCTGGCGACGAACGGCGGGCTTCGACATGCGTACCTCTCGACAGTTCACGGACCGTCGGTCGGCTGCGTTACGAGGGTAAGCCGGCCTTTGAGCCCGGAGGAGATCATCACGTCGTTGTGTGCCGTCACGATCACGCCTTCGACCTGTGGGAGACGTTCGATGAGCGCCATGCCCGCTTCGGGACCGAGAATGAACACACCTGTGGACAGCCCGTCGGCGACGCTCGGACTGTCGGCGACAATCGTCACGCTCCGACAGCCGCGCGCAGGCTGACCCGTGGCCGGATCGAGGAGATGGTGATAGCGGACGCCGCGCTGGAAGAAGAAGCGCGCGTAGTCGCCCGAGGTGCTGAAGGTGGCATCCGACAGCTCGACGGTCGCGAAGCTGCGTCCCTCCGGCCCGCGAGGATCGTTGATTCCGAGCCGCCAGGGGCGGCCGTCTTTCCTGCCGGCCACGTACAGGTCGCCACCAGCCTGAATCATGAAATCGCGCAGACCGGCCGCGCGGAGCATTTTCATCACGCGCTCGACGGCGTATCCCTTGCCGATTCCACCCAGGTGCACGCGCATCCCCTTCCTTGCAAGGAACACGGTACCGGCGGCATCGTCGATCTCGATCCTTCGGTAGTCGATGAGGGGCAGCCGCTCGCCGATGCTTGCCACGTCGGGAACGGTGTTGTCCCGATCCTGAGCGTCGAACTTCCACACGTCGGCAAGCACGCCAAAGGTCACGTCGAATTTGCCGGATGTCCACTCGCTGATCTGATGCGCCACGTGCAGCACGCTGCGGACGTCGGCGCTGACTGGAACCGGCCGCTCGCCGGCGGCGGCGTTGATGCGAAGCACATCACTGCCTGGCCGCCAGACGCTCATCAGCGACTCGAGTCGGTCGAACTCCACGAACGCTGCTTCGAATGCAGTCCGGGCAGCGGCCTCGTCGACGGTCCAGGCCGTCAGGCGCAGATCCGAACCCATGGCCGCGCCGGCGCGCTCGACGAGGTGGACGCGCGTTGCGGCCGGGCTCGCACAGCCGGCTGCAAGGGCGGCGGTCAGGAAGACCGCCGCCGCCTCAATTACGCGGTGGTGCGTAATCATTACGTCATATGACGTAACATACCCGTCACCCCTTCATGGCTCTCGGTTCCGCGACGGCCGGAAGCATCGGACGCAGCAGACCGTGTTCGTAGAACAGGGCCGCCACACAGGCGCCTGCGATGGGCGCCACCAGTACGCCCAGTGCCAGTCCCAGTACATCAGCTCGAGCGCCGGCCCGAACGACCGCGCGGGATTCATCGACGCCCCCGTGACCGGACCGCCGCAGAGGATGTCGAACGTCACTTGTCAAGCCGATGCCGAACCCGCCAATCTTCACCGCGCGGCCCCGCTCGTCGACGGCTGTGCCGAAAATCGACGTCATCAACAGATACATCATCACGAATTCGGCGAGAAGCACCGTGCCGGTGCTCGCCCAGGGCGCCGGCAGAGGAATCCCGAGCTTCGCGGCCGCGACGGCGTCAGCGGGGAAGATGACGCGACAGATGCCGGCCGCCGTCGTGGCGCCCAGGAGCTGCGCGACGACGTAGGCACCCGCGAGCGCTGGCGTGATTCGCCGTGTAACGAGGAATCCCGCCGTCACCGCGGGATTAAAGTGCGCGCCCGACTCGCCGCCGAACACATTCACCGCGATCGACAGCGCCAGGCCGTGAGCCAGGGCAATGCCGAGCAGACCGGACACCCCGCCAACCGCCGGCGTATTGCACAAGATGGCGCCGATCCCCGCAAAGCACAGGTAGAACGTCCCGAGAAATTCGGCCAGGCACGGTCGCAGTGTTTTCATCGACGGACTCCTTCGATTGGGTCAGGATGCTACACGTCGCGGGGCCGCGGGCGCGGGACGTCGCACTATCTCGGAAACGGCGCCAGCTGAGGTGGAGCACCGCCGGGAAGCGGGGTACGTGCGGTATTCATGACCATCGAAAGCATCGTGTAGTAACCGGCGATACCGAGCGTGTCGATGACACCCGGCTCTCCGAAGCGGCCGACGGCGCGCGCGTACGTGGCGTCGCTGACGCTGTGGTTACGCACGACCTCATCGATCAGCGTGTACAGCACATCCTCATCGTCGGTCATTGGTGCCGGTCTGCGTCCTTCGGCAATCGACGTAATCGTCGCGGCGCTGACGCCGGCCTGACGTGCCAGCGGCTCGTGCGCGTTCCACTCGTACTGCTGCGTCCATTGCCGGGCGATCAGCAGGATGACGAACTCGCTCAGACGAGGCGGCAGCGCGCTGCGAAAGCGCAGGTAGTCGCCCATCGCACGCGCGCGACTCATCACCTCGGGGCTGCGCAGCATCGGAACGAACGGACCCGAAAGCTCGGCCGATCGCGCCGCCTTGAATTCGTCGATCGCCCGCTTTTGGGCGTCGCTCAGGCGGTCCGCCGGAATCGGCGGCATCCGATCTTGCGCAAATGGTGATGCCGACGCCAGCGTGAACACCAGCACTGCGAGTTCGAGCGCACGCATGGTACCTCCCAATTTCATGGGTGGCAGCGTAACTCAGAGGAACCTCCCCGCTTCATCTGTGCGCGGTGTGCGCCCGGGGATCTTCACAAGATTGTGATGGGTTATTATGGAGCGGATCGTTTAGGCGTACAGCGCAATGACGCGACTGTTTAGACGTCTATCGTCCTGTATGGTATCGTATTGACGACACTCCGATGACGGACCAGGAACACCGATCAGACTGTCGCGACAGGCGACGGTTTCCCCGCGGCGGTCGTCGCGACTACGATCTGCCCGGCAGGTTCCCCTACGTCCTCGTCGCCGACAGTTACGAGGGTGCAAGGATTCCGTGCGTAAAGTATCTGGATCGATTTGGATTTCGCGTCGAGGAGGCGGTGGATGGCAGTGACGCGCTCGCGAAAATCGAGTCGAGGCGATCGCACCTCGTCCTGGTTGAGAGCGGCTTGCCCAACGCTCCGTTGTCGCGCATCGTGCAACGCATGAGAGGCGGTCAGGTCGAGCGGCCCGTCCCGCTGATCGTGATGACCAGCGATCTCGATGCGGATACGGAGGGCGTTGACAGCGTCTCGCTCATCTCAGTGCTTCCGAAGCCGTTTTCGCTCTCGACGATGCTCGACGAAATCCGTCGGCTCCTTCGAGAACAACCGCCTTTCCCGGCCGAAGTTTCCGCCTGCGGCGCTGGCGTCTAAGGAGAGGCGTTCCGCGGGCCGCGTCGTTCGAATGCCACCACGGTTCGCGTACTGGACCATCCTCATCGACGACGCGCCGACGGCTTTTCGCGCGCGGGACGCCGACGAACTGCTGCCGACGCTCAATCAGCTGAAGCGGAAAAACGCCAATGTGGCGCTGAAGTGGTTTTCGGGCGGCAAGCTCTGGGCGTCGCCCGATGCTGCGAGACAAGCACGACAGCGGCCGCGGCCCGCACGCGAACAGCGCAGCGCCGCCTGGCGACCCGGCGGAGCGCATCGAGATCCACAGGATCGTCACGAACGTTTTTCGAAACGAAACCGCCGCAAGCGTTAGAGGCGGCGCATTTACAGCGTCGCCGTGTGCTCGATCGGCGGCGCCAGCGGTTCGTCGCTTTCCCGCCAGAAGAATTCCACGATGGCTTCGCGCAGTCGTACCAGCGAATCGGTCGTGTTGATCACGGTTCGCAGGTGCGACCCGTTTTCGAGGCCTTTCGTGTACCACGACGCAAGCGCACGAACTTTGTTGACGATCCAACGGTCGTGGCTGACCAGGCGTGATTCATCAATACGCTCGTGCTGAAGCAGCTCGATGTACTCCAGCAGGAATCGTCCGCGATCCTCGAGCGTCACGTCGCGCGGCTCCCGGCCCGCGGCCAGATCGGTGGCTTGCGCAAGAATCCAGGGATTCCGCAGCACACCACGGCCGACGAGCACGCCTTCGATCCCCGCCTGCATGCGCGCGACGATGTGCTCGGGTTCGGTGCAGTCGCCGCTGCCGAACACCGGAATCGCGAGCTCGTCGGCAATCCGCGCGACCAGGTCCCAGTCCGCGGTTCCACTGTAGCTTTGAGCCGCCGTCCGGCCGTGCACGGCGATGGCCGCCGCGCCGGCATCCTCGACCATCCTGGCGAGCGTCGGCGCGTTCCGCTCCCCATCGTTCCAGCCCGCTCGCATCTTGACCGTCACAGGTATCGCCACCGCACTGGTCATGGAGGCGATGACGCCTGCGGCATGGGCCGGCTCGCGCATCAGGCTGCAGCCGGCATTGTGCTTGGCGATTTTCGGAACGGGGCACCCCATGTTGACGTCGACGATGTCGGCGCCCATGCCCTCCACGATCTGCGCCGCCGCAGCCATCTTCTCGGGATCGCCGCCGAAGATTTGAATGGAGACGGGCCGCTCTTCCTCGGTGTACTCGGCGTACTCGAGCGTGCGATCGATCCCGCGCATCAATCCTTCGGCACTGACCATTTCGGTCACGACGAGTCCGCAGCCGCCAAGGCGCTTCACGAGGCGGCGAAATGCCGTGTCGGTCATGCCGGCCATTGGCGCAATGGCGAACGGCCACGCCAGATCAACTGAACCGATTTTCATACAGCACGATCAACAGGGCGCACACCAAACCACCTTAGTACGGCTTGACATCGGCTGCATCGACTTCAACGCTCACAGCCTGTCCGATCAGATCCACCGACAGCACGAGCCGCGCCTTGGGGGCGTCCTTCCGCATCAGTCGTCCAATCACGCCGCGCAGCGGACCGTGCACGACTTCGACCATCATGCCTTCGCGAATCAGCGGGCAGGGATCGTATTGCAGATCGCTGCCCACCAGCAGCCGGATGCTATCGAGCTCGAAGGCGGGGATCGGCGCCGGTTTGCCTTCGAACGACACGATGTTGACGACGCCGGTGCACTTGAGAATCGGCAGTGCGTCGGCGGGATCGAATCGCGCGAAGCAGTAACCGGGGAACAGCGGCCAGTCGATCTTCTTCTTGCGATCCTTCCAGCGGCTCCAGCGGGTAATCGTCGGCAGGAACGCCTCGACGCGCTTGCGTTCGAGCTGGTCACGCACCACCTGTTCGTGACGCGAACGGGTCCAGATGGCGTACCACTGGGATTGCGTCGTGTCTCGCTCCGTCACGGAGACACGCCGTTCGCCTGTTGCTTCAACCCTTCGTCGAACGCCTTCTTCACGTCCGGATTCTTCCACTCGATGATGGCCTGGTTGCGGAGCTTCTCGATGTATTTCTGAAATTCGGCTTTGCGCTTCTCGGTGAATACCCGCTCGCTGATCTGATCGCGCGCCTGATCGAACGACTGCGTCTGCGCCGCCGTGAGGTTCTCGAGCTTCAGCAGTTGGTATCCGCGCGGGATGCGAATCGGCTCGCTCACCTGCCCGACCTTCATGCCTTCAATCAAAGTCCGGAGCTGCGGGGCGATGTCGTTGAGGCTGATCGGCCCAATCAAGCCGCCGTTCGCCTTCGACGGTGCATCGGAAATCTCGGCGGCAAGCTTATCGAAGCTTTCGCCGCCCGTGGTCACGCGCGCGCGGATCTGATCGATCTGCGCCTTTGCGGCTTCGTCGGCGCTCACATTCAGGCCTCGAGAATCCGTCGGGACCGGCACCTGGATTTCCCGGAGGGTCACCGCCGGGGGCGTGGTGAATTCCCGCATGTGACTGTCGTAGTACTTTCGCGCTTCTTCCTCGGTGACGCCGATTCTGCCGAGCACTTCGTTCTGCTGCACTTTCTGAACGATCATCTGCTTCTCGAGATTGCGCCGCAGATCCGCCATCGTCATGTTCTCGGCCTTGAGCGCCGCCTGGAACTGTTCGTCGGTCTCGATTTTGTTTTCACGGCGGATGTCGTCGACGACTTTCTTGAACTGATCGTCGGACAGCTTGTAGCCGAGTTCGCGCCCGCGCTGCACGACCACCATCTCGTCCACGGCGTCCACCATGATCTGAGGCGTGATCTCGTCAAGTGCCTTGCGCAGCTGTTCGTTGCCCGCGTCGCTCTTCAGATCGAACTGCTGGCCTTTCTGCCGCAGCATCAGCACCTGACGCTGTTCGAGGTCGGTCTTGGTGAAGATGTCGCCGTTCACCTTGACCAGAATCTGTTCGATGATGTCCGCTCGCGCCGCAGCGCCCGCCACGACGAGCGTCAGAACCACGAGCGGGAGCACGATCCTGTGTTTAGCCATAAACCACTTGAACCCAATATTTTACCCCTCATCGAGCAGGTCGCTCAACAACGCGCCAACTCGCTCGAATACTCCACCCGGAGCGCGCGGATTTTCCTTCGCTGGGCGCAGGATCTGTTCCTTGCTGAAGCCGGGCTTGACCTCGCCCGCAAGCGCCCGCGCGGTCCACCAGCTCGGCGCGGCCGCCGGGGATCTGGAGCGGCCTTTTCCACGGCTGACGGCCGGGGCCTGATAGCTCGCCGAACGACTCTTACCAGCCAGCGGCCCTGACCCGTCAGGCATGTCGAGCGAAAGCTTGAGCGCCGCAGGCGGGACGAGCGTGAGATCGGTGCGCTGCCGCACCAGCGCCACCAGTCGCACGGGATCGACCCTCGCCTGCGGTCTGAACTTTAAGACGACCGTGCGCGCTTCGCGGTCGATGCTCTCGACCCCGAGCCGATCGGCCATCACGCGAATTCGTCCGTAATCGGCCAGGTTGAGCAGCGGATCCGGAAGCGATCCGTACCGATCGGTCGCCTCCTCGAGCACACGATCGATTTCCTCGTCGCGCCGCGCCGCGGCAACTTTGCGGTACAGCATCAACCGCTGATTCATATCCGGGATGTACGCCTCATCGATTCGCAAATCCACCCGCAGGTTCACGGTCGCTCGCACATCGTCCTCGAGTTCCTCCCCCTTGAGCTCGCGGACCGTCTGTTCGAGGAGTTTCATGTACATCTCGAACCCGACCGTATCGATCTGCCCGCTCTGTTCGCCGCCCAGCAGATTCCCCGCGCCGCGAATCTCCAGATCGAGCGCCGCGACGCGGAATCCGCTGCCGAGATCACTGAATTCCTTGATGGCGGCCAGACGCTTCTTGGCCACGGGCGACAGGTTGTCTTCCGGCGGAATCAGGAGGTACGCGTACGCCGGTCGATCCGATCGGCCGACGCGGCCGCGCAACTGGTACAGCTGCGAGAGCCCGTACCGATCGGCGCGATTGATGATGATCGTGTTCGCGTTCGGGATATCGAGGCCGTTTTCGACGATGGTGGTCGCCAGCAGGACGTCGAATTTCTTCGCGATGAAGTCCATCATCGCGTGTTCGAGCGCGTCCTCGTCCATCTGTCCGTGTCCGACGACGACGCGCGCTTCCGGGACCAGCCGCTGCACCAGGCTCCCAATCGAGAAGATCGATTCCACACGGTTGTGGACGAAGTACACCTGGCCGGACCGCGCGAGCTCGTTGCGGATGGCACGGCCGATCACCTGCTGATCGAATTTGACGACGTTGGTCTGAATCGACAGGCGATCTTTCGGCGGCGTTTCGATGATCGACATGTCGCGGATGCCGACGAGGGACATGTTGAGCGTGCGTGGAATCGGTGTCGCGCTCATGGTCAGCACGTCGACCTTCTTCTTGAGCTGCTTGATCTTCTCCTTGTGCGCCACGCCGAAGCGTTGCTCTTCGTCGACAACGAGGAGTCCAAGGTCGCGGAACTGCACGTCCTTCGACAGCAGGCGATGCGTGCCGACGATGACGTCGACTCTGCCGGCGGCAAGATCCGCGATCGCAGCCTTCTGTTCCGCCTTGCTGCGGAACCGGCTGACCATTTCGATTCGGACTGGAAAGCCGGCGAATCGTTCCTTGAGCGTCTTCTCGTGCTGAAAGGCCAGGACCGTCGTCGGCGCCAGCACGGCCACCTGCTTGCCGTCCATTACCGCCTTGAAGGCGGCGCGCATCGCCACCTCCGTTTTGCCGTACCCGACGTCGCCGCACAGCAGCCGATCCATCGGCGTCGGCGATTCCATGTCGCGCTTGATGTCGGCAATCGCCGATTTCTGATCGGGCGTCAGCTCGTATTCGAACGTTTCCTCGAATTCCTGCTGCCAGTGCGAATCGGCAGTGAAGGCATGGCCCGGGATGGCCTGGCGCGCGGCGTAGAGCTTGAGCAACTCCTCGGCCATGTCGCGCATCGCCTTCTTGACCCTGGTCTTGGCTCGTTCCCACGACGTACCGCCCAGACGATCGACAGGCGGTTTGGTGGCGCCGGAATATTTCTGGACCAGGTCGAGCCGTTCGACCGGAACGAACAGCTTGTCGTCGGCCGCGTAGCGCAATTCGAGAAATTCCTGCACCGTTTCGCCGACGCCTATCTGCCTGAGACCGACGAACATCCCGATCCCGTGGTCGATGTGGACGACGAAATCGCCGATCTTGAGATCGCGAAGATCGGAGAGGAAGGCCTTCGTCGCCGAGCGGCGGCGCTCCGATGCACGACGCTCCTCTTCGAATACGTCGGTTTCCGCATAGATTTGAAGCCCGGCATCTGGCAGGCGGAACCCGCGGGACAGCGCGCCGACCGCCACGAGCACGACTGCATAGCGGGCATCTTCGGCGCGCTCCACCGGCACTGCGAACACTTCGCGTTCTTTCAGCAGCTCGATCGTCCGCTCCGCACGGCCGGGCGTGGCGGCCACGAACAGCGTGGTGTCGCCCTCGTCGCGGCGGCTGCGAATCTCCGACACCCAATCCGACACGCGGCCCCGGAGCTCGACCGCCGGTTGACACCGTACGTGATGACTCGGCAGCGCGGGCAATCCGTCTGGTCCGGCCGGGACTGGTTCGTGCGCGTCGTCGTCCAGACCGAGTTCGGCAAGCCGCGTCGACGGTGCGAGCCGCGAGACGATCGATTCCCTGTCAGCGAACAGCTGATCCGGCGGCGGGACCTCCGCCGCGCCGCTCAATGCGGCGTAGCTTTCCTCGAGCTGTTCGATCAGCTTGATCGCGCTGGCTTCAACTTCGTCGTGCTCCGATACGATGATGCGCGAATCGTGCGACTGGGCAAGGTAGTCGAACAGCGTGGAGGACCGGTCCTGCGAGAGGACATCGTGCAGCGGCACGATGGTGATCTGATCCGTCGCGGCGATCGAACGCTGCGTCGACGGGTCGTACGTGCGGACCGATTCGATGGTGTCGCCGATGAATTCCAGGCGGACGGGGTACATCTCGCCCGCCGGAAACACGTCGAGGATCCCGCCACGGACCGCGAATTCGCCGTGCTCGTCGGCCGGATCCTCCCGGGAAAAACCGGCATCGACGAGCAACTCGGCGAGATCGGTGGGGGCGATGTCCAGCCCGGGCCTGAGGTCGAGCGACGCCGCCAGCAGCCGCTGCGGCGCAGACACGCGAGGCAACAGGGCAGCTGCTGACGCGACGACGACGCGGGCCTGGCCGCGGGCTATCCCGTGCAGCGCTCGTGCACGCGCCGAAGTGACGCCGACGTGCGGCGCCAGCCCGCGATAGGGATCGACCTCGTGCGACGGATACGGAAGAACCGCGCGGTCCGCGGCGGAGGGGGCAAGAACCTCGAGCGCACCGAGGAAGAACGCGACGTCGGCGCATACCTGTTCGAGGTCGCGATCGCTCGGCACCAAGTACAGCACGACGCTGTGCGGACGCGCCTGCGCCGCGCCGGCGACGAACAGCGCCTTGGCCGCTGGCGTCAGACCGGAGACCGTACGAGCGGGCACATCCATGCCGGCGCGCACGATCGCGCTCTTGAGGAGCGCCCGCAGATTGAGGGAAGTCGTCGTCGTCACGACCGGAGCCAAATTCCCAGTGTAGTGCAGTACGTTTTTCTGAAGCGCGAAGGTTTGGGACAGCGATTACGCGAGATCGGACCAGCGGAGCTGCGTGTCCGCGGGGATCGTCCGCGTTGCACGCCGCCCCAGCACCCGATCGTAGTCTGGGGCCTTTATCTCACCCGTGCCGGGACGCTTGACCCAGACATTCGCTTTCGACAGCTCATCGCCTTGCTTCACGTCCTGGATCGTCACGACACAGGCGTATGCAAAATCGATGGTGGGTTTCTCGTCTGGCAGGATCGTCTTGCTGCCGCCGAGCGCTTCGAATACGGCGCGAGAGCCGAGCACGAGATCAGCCAGCTCGGCCGGATCCATGGAGATGGGAATGTCGGGTCCGGGCCAGCTTTTGTCCGATGTGAAATGCCGTTCGAGGATCCGCGCCCCGAGCGCGACCGCCGCCAGGCACGTGTAGTTGCCTTGCGTGTGATCGCTCAGGCCGACCACCGCGTCGGGAAAGGCGTCGCGTAACTGCGGGATGGCCCCGAGACGGACCTTCGTGTATGGGGTCGGGTACATCGATGTGCAGTGCGTCAGCGCAAACGGTACGCCAGAGGTTCGAAGAATTTCGACAGCCGGACGAATGCTGTCGAGATCGTTCATGCCAGTGCTGAGAATGACCGGCTTGCCAAAGGCAGCGATGTGCCGTACGAGCGGATAGTTGTTGCATTCGCCGGAGCCAATCTTGTACGCGGCGACGCCCATACGTTCGAGCCTGTCCGCCGCGGCTCTGGAAAACGGCGTCGAGAGGTAGATCAACCCGGCCGCTTCGGCATGCTGCTTGAGCATCCGATCGTCGCCTTCCGACAGCGCGCAGCGCGCCATGATGTCCCAGATGCTGACGGTCGCGTTTCCAGGGACGACATCGTTTGGAATCATCTCGTCTTCGATGATGTGACACTGGAACTTGACGCACTCGCAGCCCGCCCTGGCGGCGTCGTCGATCATGCGACGGGCCTTCGCGACGTCGCCTTCGTGATTGATGCCGATCTCGGCGACGACGAGAGGGGGGGCCGCGTCGCCAATCACCCGGTGCTGAATTCGAAACTCGCTCATTGCCGTATCTTCTCGATCAGCGCGCTCGTCGAACGCCCCGGCTCGAGGGGGATGCGAACCACACGGCCGCCCCGCCTTTCAACGAGATCCCGACCCACGATGGCATCCTCGGCCCAGTCGGCGCCTTTGACGAGGACGTCCGGCAGAATCGCCGCAATCAGCTCGTACGGCGTGGCTTCGTCGAAGAGCACGACACCGTCGACACAGGCGAGAGCCGTCAGCACTTCAGCGCGTTCGTCCTGAGGCATCAGAGGACGTCCCGGTCCCTTGACGGTCTTCACCGATCGGTCTGAATTGACTCCCACGATCAGCGCCGACCCAAAACTCCGCGCCTGTTGAAGATAGCGAACGTGTCCGACGTGCAGCAGGTCGAAGACGCCATTGGTGAACACCACGGTCTGGTCCTTCGCGCGCAGATGCTGAACGAAAGAAACCGCCTCCGAGCGTGTCACATCTTGCCTTCAAAACGCACGTTTTCGGAAAAACGCCAGGAATGCCGAGGCCGGTAGATCCCGACATCGTGCGCGCGCGATTTGACGCGGAAGGTATAGAGCAGACGGTGATAGTCGTACGGGTAGCCGTCTGTCTTGTGCACGGCCACGTCCACTTTGTACGTCCCTTCGACCAGCTCGAGGCTGTCGATCGCAAAGGTCACTTCGGCGTCCCCGGCCAGCCGCGCGGGATTCATTTCCTCGAGAAACGTGTTTGTACCGTAACAGCACACTCCGTCGGCGTTGAACAGTCCCACTCCGAAAACCACATCGTCGATGGGATGAGCGGCGTGCACCTTCAGGCGGATGGACAGCGAATCGCCGGAATGAAACACGAACGACGCCTGGCCGTCCCGATCGAGAAACGCCACGTCGACGATCTCGACCTCGCGCGACCCCCATCGTCCCTCCGTGGCTTTGAACATGTCGCTCGTTGGATCGGCTGGATGATCGTCGCGTGCCTGCCCATCGGCCTCTTCCTGCCCATCCCGGCCTTGCCTACTTGCCTCTTCGACTGCCCGCGCCGTCGTCGCGGCGAGCAGCGTCGCCTCGCTTTCCTCGACCTTCGTCAGGTACGCGTCCACGACACGCTTGGGATCGCCATGGGTCATGGCGCGGCCCCCATCGAGCCAAATCGCCTCGTCGCAGAAGCGCTCGACGAGGTTGAGCGAGTGCGTCACGAGCAGGATGGTCTTGTTGCGCCGGCGGAACTCGGCGAACTTGTCGAGACACTTGTGTGTAAAGCCCTCGTCGCCGACTGCCAGCACCTCGTCGACGAGGAGCACGTCCGGATCCACGTGGATCGCGACGGCGAAGCCCAATCGCATGTACATGCCGGACGAGTACGTCTTTACCGGCGCATCGATGAACTCGCGCAGCTCTGCGAAATCGACGATCTCGTCGAAGCGATTCTGGATCTCACGCTTCGTGAGACCGAGCATGATGCCGTTGATGAAGACGTTCTCGCGCCCGGTGATCTCGGGATGAAAGCCGGCGCCGAGCTCGATAAGGGCCGAGATTCGACCTTCGACGTGCACGGTGCCGAGCGTCGGTTTCGTGATGCCGGCGACCAGCTTCAGCGCCGTGCTCTTGCCCGAGCCGTTCCTGCCAATGACACCGTAGGTCGATCCGCGCGGCACGCTGAAGGACACATCGGTTAGCGCTGGAAACGCTTCGTTCGGACGCAGGTTCTGCAGCAAGCTTCGCTGCAGCAGGGCGCTCTTGAGCGTCGAGAACTGCCGCCCGCCGTAGCGGCGATAGATCTTCGAGACGTTGACGAGCTCAATGGCCGGCGTCATACGACCTCGGCAAACGAGTCACGCAGGCGGTCGAACAGCCAGTACGCGGCCAGGAATTGGACAAGCGAGTAGGCGCCGAGCGCGAGGAGCCATTTCCAGTGACCAATCGGGCCGCTGAAGAACAGGATTTCCTGGTATGAGACAGCCAAATGCGTGAACAGGTTCACGTTGAAAAGTGTCCTGAACCGCTGCACGTTCGGCTGGAACCAGGGGTAGATGATGGGCGTGGCGAAGAACCACAGCGTCAGGACGTTGGCCAGGATGTCCCGGATATCCCGGAAATGCACGGCGAGCGCCGCCAGCATCAGCCCCAGGCCGGCCGTGAACACCAGCTGGATCACGACCGCAATCGGAAACCACACCAGGTCCCACCAGTCCGGAGTGTGCCGATAGACGACCAGGAAGAGGATCAGAATCGGCAGGCCCAGGAAAAAGTGCACCATGTTGGTCAGCACGCTCACGAGCGGCAGGACTTCGGCCGGGAAGAGCACTTTCTTGATGAGATTTCCACCGCCGATGAGCGACCCGGCGGCGTCGCTGAGCGACGTCGCGAACCAGTTCCACGGCAGGATGCCGCAGAACATGAAGAGCGCGTACGGCTGCACGCCCACCACGTTGTTCGGCATCACGGTCGTGAACACGAACGAGTAGATCAGCAGGAGCAGGAGCGGGTTGACGAACGACCAGACGAATCCCAGGACAGAACCGCGGTACCG
>JBKPDW010000263.1:0-6724 GCA_046728115.1 Acidobacteriota bacterium
ACTGCGTCGCACGTGCGCCTCGATCCCCGCGAAGTCTGGCCGATCGCTCATCTGTCCCCTTTGTGCTCCTCCACGGACACGACGGTTCCCGTTGCCAGATAGCGCGGCGTCGTCATCGAAAACGCCGCGCCAGGTTTGAGAGGTCGATTCCGATAGCGCCAGCCGTCATGCGCCTGATCGCCGCCCAAACGCAGGTGTGCATCAACGGCAGTTGCGACGCGCGGCCCAATGCCAGTGACGACCGCGGCACGATCGTCGAGCAACTGATCGCGATCGCCGCTCGCCATCAGTCCGAGCTCGGGACCGCCGGCAAACCGCACAGTCACATCGAGAAGCCGGGGATCGCCGGCAGGCAGGACGTCCTCGACGACGAACGTCATGAAGGTCGCAGGTCCTGCCAACCGCAACTGCCCGTTGGCCGAAGGATACAGACCGCCAACCGTGCAGCCGCCGTCCGTCCCGTCTCCTACATCGCATTCAAGGACGAGAGAAGCGGCTCGTTCGAAAATCCCCTCACGCGGAACGTCGAGACGCTCGCGCTGTGGATTTCCGGGCTGCACCAGCAGCGGAAAGCGACTCGGCACGACGGGACCGAGTGTGGCGACGCGCACCCGCGGGTCTGCCGCCGACGGAAATGCGGCGCCCTCCTGCAAACCGTCAGCAACAGCCCGATCGAGATCGACCAGGCGTCCAACGGCTTTGATCTGGTCGTGGCGCTGCCGGGCCGGGATCACGTACGCCTTGGGCGCCCGTGCCACTTCCTGACCCCCGTCGTACAGCGCGACGTCGTATACGCCCGGCGGCATCGGACCGACGATCACGTCTGCGGAATTGGGATCCTCGAACGTGAAGCCGAGTGACGGCTCGGAGCCTATCCAGGCTCTCAGCATGGGTGTGAATCCGATCCCTTTGACCTTCAGCTTCGCCGCCGCGCGCAGCGGATTCGCGATGCGCTGCTCTTCTTTCGTCAACGTGACACGCGTCACCGATGTGATCTGCACCTTCTTTGGATGAAACAACAGCCAGGTACCATATGCGAGCGGCAGCAGCACCAGCAGAAACGTCACCACCGCCGTATCGACCAGGTTGATCCGCCCGAACAATCGGCCGCGATCGTCGACGACGGTCAAGAGGCGATCTCCGGTCCGATCCTCGGGTCGCCGAGGCCCAGCGAACGTGGCATCCGCGAGTTGGTGCCGGCACGCGCCGATCGGGTAACGACCCACTCCAGCGCAGCGCATGCACCGACCGCACTCAGCCACACGGCGATCACCATCACCATTCCGCGCAGCCGAACGAGAGTGCCGACGTTCCCGTTGGTCAACGCGAGCACGAGGCTTGTTGGAATCAGGTAGCCAAGAAACACTGCTGTCGCAGCGGCATCGCGCCGCCAGCCTGAAACGATGCCGATTGGCAACACGGCGACGATGACGTACCAGACCAGCTGCTCGGGCACGTACGCGAGCTCGCGCATCGAGATCGCCTGCCACGGCAGCGGCGTGACGACAAAACTGACGATCGCGCGTACCACGTATCTCGCCGCTTCATCGGGTGTGAGCCTCAACGTCGACGAATTCGGGTCCTGAACGCGATAGTAGAACCCGTCATCGAGCAGCTTGTAACCGTGGCCGAGCGTAAAGACGTGCCCCGCGTGAATCTTTGCGGACTCTCCGAGTCCCGCCAGCAACGGCGCCTGCACGGCCGGTCGCGTCAGCAGAAACAGAACGACCGCTCCGGCCGCTGCTGCGAGAGGCAAGTATCGCCTGGGTCGACGAAAGACGATGACGAGTGCGGTCGCAATCGCCCATCCAAGCATGCCGATCCCGAAGGTCTTGTGACGAACGCCTTCCATCACGACCAGTGCGCCGGCCGCCAGGAGCGCTGCACCAAGCCGGCTGCATATCGGCCCGCTCGAGCGCAGCGAATGCGATGCCAGCATCAGAAACAGGGCGGTGCAGAGGAAATACAGTGGCTCCTTCAGCAGAGACGCCGACCAGACGAAGAACGATGGGAGAAACAGCACGATGGTCAGAGCCGCGAACGCGGGCAGGCGCCCAAAGGCCGATCGCGCGAAGCGGAACAGAACGAAGGCACCTGAGAGAAACATCAGCCCGTTCAGAAGCCTGATGCTGTACGGAACCGGTCCGAAGAGCACTTGCAGAACCGTCAGCAGCGCCACATAGCTGTTGGCGCCGTACATGTCGCCGGCGACGAACGAGTCGAACTTGTTGGTCGGAACGCCGACGAGGAGGTCGCGCGCCCGCAGCGCGCGCGAGAGACCGTATGCGCCGTCACCGCTCAGCTCACCGAGCCACTGGTCATGGTGATAGGGAATGTTCTTGAAGAACAGCAGCACGACGAACAGCAGTCGGAGCGCGATCGCCAGCGAGAGCAAGACGCCGATGATCCTACGCTCGCCCGCCGGCAGACCGCGTCGTCCAATGACCGCCATCAGCGCGCCGAGGGCCACCACCCATACAGTCAGCGGCGTGGCTGTGTACGCAACCGCAAGCGCAAGTCCCAGCGCGACGCTCAAGACAAACATCGTCGAATTGCCCACGAGCTGGTGGGGCGTCCACGACGAATCACTGCGGCCCTCATGGAGAACGCAAAGGCCGCCAGGACCGTACTGGAGAACTTCGCGCAGGTTATCACGGCTGCGCGAACGCGAGCATCGACGCGCTGACGGCATCCTGCAGCAGCGTTGTGCCGAGGACGAGCATGATCGCGACCCTGCTTTGGAGGCGTGCGCAGACAAATGCCGCCGGCACCTGCATGAAGCACGCGAAGAAAATCCACAGCCGGACGACCTCGCCGCGATTGATGCCGGCGAGATCGGTCGCGAGCAGCGCGACGGTGGTGCCGAGGCAGAACGCCGCCAGACGACCGTGAGTGCCGCCGGCGCGGAGCTGCGCCGGGACAGCCGCGCCGATGGCGCGCCATCCGAACACCACTGCCTGGCAAATCCCGGCGCCGAAAGCCAGATCCAGCAGGTTGCGCGCGACCCAGGATCCGTACGGCCGCCTGACGCGCCTGTTGAATTCCACCGCATCCGCCGCCACCGCGCGGAGCGTCGTCACCAGATCGAATCGGTAGACGATGAGCATCACTACGTACGAACAGACGAATGCAAGCATGACGACGCCGCTCATAGCGAGAACGAATCGCCAGCTCACCTCGCCGCGCGACAGCGCATAGCCGGTCAGGAACGCAAAGAACAAGCTCATCACCGCAGGCGTCGGCTCGAAAAAAATGATGACGTAGGAGAGGATGCCGAGCGCGATCGCGTATTTCAGCTCGCGTGACACCAACAGCCGCACCCAGCACCACGCGCAAGCGAGGACGAACACGGGCGTGACGGTGTTGAGCACCGGGAACAACAGAAACCTCGCCGGCACGAACAGGTAAAAGATCAGCGACGCAAGCGCCGTTTCGCGATCGCCCACGTAGTCGCGCACGAAGAGGTACAGAAATACGCCGCCAAGATTCGAGACCACCACGATCAGCCAGCCCAGGACCGCGGGACGCGCCGATACGACTTCGAGCGCGTAGGTCAGCATGATCTTGCCCGGCATGTTGGTTCGCGGGTGCTCGGGCAGCGTCGGCCGCAGGCGATTGAAATCGCGCAGCAGCGCCGACCCTCGATACTTCAGCGTCGGTTCGTAAAAACCGTTCGACCCGTCGCCGACCACCATGGCTTCCATCGTGTACGGCGTCAGTCCGCGCAAAACGCCCTGCGACAACAAACCTACCGCCAGCCACATCACGACCAGGGACCATTGGCGTCGCTGCACTTCCGCGAGCGGCAGCATCACCGGAACTGCACAACACGCCGCGACGATCAGGCAGATGACAAGCGATCGAGGTTGGAAACGGTAGAGGTAGCCGTAGACCCAGCCGCCGCTGTGAGATCCGAGGACGAAGGTCCGAGCGGCGATACGCGCGGAGATACCCAGTGACAGCAGCGATCCTGCGATGACCGCCGCCCACAATCCGCGATGCGGTCTATCGGTCGATTCCGTGTGCACCAGGGAGGCCGGTAGTGTAGCATCCAGCTCGTCAATGCGTCGTTCACCGTCCTCGAGGGCGGCGTTCGCGCCGATTGCCGCGGTCGCCGTACTCGCGATCACCTCGGGCCTGCCACTGAGATGGGGTCCGTTGTACATCGCCACTGCCGGGCTCGCGTCGGCCGCGATCTATGCAGTGCGTGCTCGACAGCGAACCGCGGACGTTGCGACGGCGGCCGCGTGCAGCATCGTTCTCATCGGAACAATCGTTCTCGGCTATGCCGCATATGCGCTCGAGCATACGGGCGTGTTCGGTGCATTGAATCGGCTCGCGTACCCGTTTCTCGTCGCGACCGGGTTGCGCGTGAACGGCGGCGCGTGCCGGCTGATGCTGTGCGCGCTCGTGAGTGTGGTCCCGCTTGCGTTCCGCGAAGCCGCCGAGCCGAGCTCAGCGAGCGAACCCGCCGTGCTCGGCGCGGGCCTTGTTGGCGTGAACGAACTGCGCGAGCGCGTCCTTCCAGGAGCGCATTTCGATTCCCGCTGATCGCAGTTTTTCGTTGGACAGCGCGCAGTAGAGCGGCCGGTTGGCGCGAAGCGCCACATCCGCCATCCGCACCGGCGTCAGTCGGGGCTCGACGCCGATCTGCTTCGCGAGCTCCAGTGCGAACTGGAGCCAGGTGCAGCATCCGGAATTCACGCAATGGTACAGCCCGGGCGCGGGTTGAGATTCGATGAGCTGTCTGACGGCGTGGGCTGCGTCGGGGATGTAGGTCGGTGAAACCGTCCGGTCCTCGAACACGCTCGGCGATCCGCCAGCGAGCAGCGTGGTCATGATGCTCGCCACGCTGCCTCTCGGCGGGGCGCCGTTCGGCGAGGCACCAAACAAGCTCTCGACGCGAAGAACGTACGCGCGTGGAACGTCGAGCGCGAACCACTCCCCCAGCAGCTTCGACGTGGCGTAGACGCTCCTGGGATTCGGCCGATCGGTTTCGGTGTAGGGCTGCGTGGCCCGGCCATCGAAAACGAAGTCGCTGCTGAAATGGATGAGCGAGGCCCCGACCGTGTCCGCCGCGCGCGCAAGCGCTTTGACCGCAAACGCGTTGAGATCCAGCGCCTCCACCGGATGATCCTCGGCGCCGTCGACGTTGTTGTATGCCGCGCCGTTGACGATGACGTCGGGCCGCGCTTTCTCCATGGCGATCGCGACGGCAACGTCATCGGTGACATCGAGATCCGCGCGCCTGAAACCAAGCGTGTCGTGATGAGGTGCGCACTCGTGAAGAATGGCGGCCCCGAGTTGCCCGCGTGCGCCAACGATGGCGATTCGCACGTCAGTCTCCGGGCACCGGCCGGTAGAGCGTGGCCGGAAGCTCGGTGTTCCGCTCGAATGCTCGCAGCCGCGCATCGTCGAACACGCCTTCCCAGCGCGCGACGACGGCCGCCGCGATGCAGTTGCCCATCACGTTCACCGCCGTGCGGCCCATGTCCATCACCTGATCGATGCCCAGCAGAATGGCTGCGCCTTCGAGCGGCAAGCCGAACTGAGTCAGGGTCGCGGTCAATACCACCAGAGCCGATCGTGGGACGCCGGCGACGCCTTTGCTGGTCAGCATCAGCGTCAGCATCATCACGATCTGCTGGCCAACCGTCAGGTGCATGCCGGCGAGCTGCGCGACGAACACGCTCGCGAGCGACAGATAGAGCGTCGTGCCGTCGAGATTGAAGCTGTACCCGGTCGGCAGCACGAAGCTGACGATGTTCTTCGGCACGCCGAAGCGTTCCATCACCTCGAGCGCCTTCGGCAACGCCGCCTCCGAGCTCGCGGTGGTGAAAGCAATCAGGAATGGCTCGCGGATCGCTTTGACGAACGTCAGGAACGGCACGCGGATCAGATACGACACGCCGCCGACGACGATGAGGACGAAGATCACGAGACCGAAATACATCAGTGCGATCAGCTTGCCGAGTGTGAAGAGGATCCCGAAGCCTTTCGCTCCGACCGTCGCGGCGATGGCCGCGAAGACGCCGATGGGCGCAAACGCCATCACATAGCCGGTCACCTTGAACATCGCGTGCGCGGTGCTGTCCATGATGTCGAGAATCGGCTTCCCTTTCGCGCCGATTGCCGCCACGCCAATGCCGAAGAACAGCGAGAACACGACCAGCTGCAGGATGTCGCCTCGCGCCATCGCATCGACAACCGAGGTCGGAAACAGATGCAGGAAGATGTCCCAGGCGTGCTGCTGGTTCTGCACCATCGCCGCGGCGGCGCTCGTGTCCGCGCCGATGGGCATTGCCTGACCTGCGCCCGGTTCGAAAACGTTCACCAGTGCCAGGCCGAGGAACAACGCAATCGTCGTCGCGATTTCGAAGTAGACGATCGCCTTCACGCCGATACGTCCCATCGCTTTCAAGTCGCCCGTGCCGGCGACGCCGATCACGAGCGTCGAGAACAGAAGGGGCGCGATGATCATCTTGATCATGCGCAGGAACGCATCGGCGAGCGGCCTCAAGCCGACGCCGAGCGACGGCCAGAGCCAGCCCACAGCGATACCGATCAACAGACCGATGAAGATCTGGACCGTGAGATTCAGTCGCCGCCGGCCTGGCGGTCTGGCGACCGAAGAAGACGCCGCAGCCGGCGCATCGTGGATCATTGCGCGACTCCAACGTTGCGCTGGACAAACGCGGCGATCGTCGACACGACGGTCTCCAGC
>JBKPDW010000264.1:0-3666 GCA_046728115.1 Acidobacteriota bacterium
TTACCCACCCCCCCCCCCCCGACACCTACACATTAGTGGAGTCGTCGGCAGCGTCAGATGTGTATAAGAGACAGCAATACGAGTACGACTACCGCGAACATTTGTCTCATCGACGGCAACACCCATTCTACGTCTTGATCAGGGTATGGAGTTCGAGCAGCGTGCGTTTCGGCTTCACTCCCTCCGGCAGGCTCGGTTGGATGTACCGCGCGAAGAATTGCGTTGCGTCCTGCTGTGATTCCCACATCTCAACGACGCGCCACCCGTCGCCGGACGGTCCGGCGCCGTGCGCAGTGAAGCCCTTCGCCTGCCGCAACAACGGTTCCAGCACCGCCATCATGCCCTCGTACCTTCGACACTCTGCCCCGAAATGTCCGCAGTTACCAATATAGCCATGCGATCTCCGTTTCTGTTTCAATGGATAGCGAATTTGATTCGCCACTCGTAGGTTCAGCGAGACTCGGAGCATGCGACGCGAATGCCAATCATCGAAGTCGAACGCATCTGGGGCTCGAGAAGGACGCGCCAGATCCCGACCAGTCTCGCCATCATCCAGCGAGGCCCAGCAAAACCGCGGAGCCGCTCGTGAACAGGAACTGACGTCGATCGATCTGAGCGCGCCGCGTGTGGATCGCGCGGTTGGTGTCGGTAACGCCTTCCAACTCCTCGATTAACGTATTTCCTTCCGCGTCGCGTCGAATGAGTTCGCCAAACGTCGAGCCGCACACCTGTACTCGTCATGTTGAAGAACGTGCCGCACGGCGCGGCCGATCGCGTCAGAGCTTGCGGTGCGTGCGAGCGTGACGCCGGCGCCTCTTGCGATGACGCGCGCAGCGGTGTCGGCTTGATCGCGCCCGTGCGGCAACACCACCATTGGCACGCCGGCCGCGAGCATCTTCATCACTGTGCCGTGGCCGCCGTGCGTAATCGCCAGGGCGGCCTGCCAGAGCACTTCCCGGTGCGGAACGCTTTGGACAATCACGACGTTGGGTGATGACCGCAGCGCAGCAGGATCAACGGCGGGTGGTAGGGTCGGGAACTGGCGCGGTAATCCGTAGGCGGCTCCTTGGCTGTGTCCGGGTTTCCCCTTCCGTGCCCGTGTAGAAGTCACCGTAATCCCGGTTCCAGTTCCCGCCGCATCGCACGCAGCATGCGGATTTGCCGCACTACGCGCTCCTGCATCACTTCGCGACAAGGGTTATGGGGCCGTTTGCGTTGGAAGGGTGGACCGGCGATGGTCAGCGGGCCACGCGATACTCCGCGAAGAGTCCGAGCGTCCCATACAGCCACGCCTTGCTCCACCGCGTCCAGCCAAAACCGTGACGCTGACTGGCCCGTACCAAATGGTGCCGAATCTTCTTTTCGACCCAGTCGCGAATGTACGAGAAGCATCGGCTCGAATGGCCGACGGCAAAGTATTGCACCAGCCCCGCAGCATCGGGTTGATTTTCGCAATCACCTCGCTGATGGGGCGGGCCCTATGGCTGCGGAATATCTCCTTGAGCATGCGCAGGAGCGCCGTCCGCTTGTTTCCCCGCGGGGTGCGAAGCGGCATCCATCGGTCTCGCCGACTGCGAATCCGACGGAAGTCAAAGCCGAGAAATCCGAAGCGCTCGCCTTGCGTCAAGTCCACCCGCCGAGTCTTCTCCTCGTTCACTTCGACCTGGAGCGTCGCCAATTCCTCACGGAGTCGTCGTTCGACCGCCGTTCGCAGCCAGTGCTGTCGCGGGTGCGCGTCTACGAGGACCACGAGTGGAGTGGAGCACTGGCGCGGTGGTGTCCAGGTGCGCCTTGGCCGTGTCCGCCGTTTCCAGCTTCGTGCCCGTCTAGGCGTCACCATCATTCCGTTTCCAATGCCTGTCGTTCGCCAAAAGGTCGTCCCGACGTCGTTGGCACCATCTCGAGCAAGTCGAGCCGATCGTCGAACGCAGTGTCGCGACGCCCAAGCATCGGATTTCTGACCCAAACAGGACTCGGCGGACGCAGCTCACGCCGGGCACCAGCATCCCGGCGTGCTTCGTGTCGACGGCCTACGCGGCCAGTCGGTCGTAGCGGTGATGCAAGCCGCCCACTTCCGGCGTGACCACGATCGTACCGGCGCCTGACGACGACGGCCGGCGATCCGGTGCATCCTTGGCCAACGCCAGGTGCGTGCGGCTCCGATGGTAGTAGGCGAGATACGCTCGAAGGATTCGACGGAGATGCCGCTGATTGACAATGATCACGTGGTCCAGACACTCGCGCCGAATGGAGCCGATCAGGCGCTCGACGTACGGATTCTGCCACGGACTGAGCGGACTCGACACGACGTCGGTGATGCCGAGACTGGCGACTCGGCGACGCACTCGATCGTCGTAGATGCTGTCCCGATCTCGCAAGAGCCAGCGTGGAGCGGTGTCGTCGGGGAAGGCGTCGACCAGCTGCTGGGCGGTCCAGGCGGACGTCGGATGGTCGGTGCAGTTCACGTGCACGATCCGGCGGCGGTCGTGTGAGAGCAAGATCAGGACGAAAAGCACGCGGCCGGTCACCGTTGAGACGGTGAAGAAATCCATCGACACGATAGCGGAGAGGTGGTTCGCGAGGAACGTCCGCCACGTTTGCGACGGCGGACGGGACAGCTGCTGCAGCACTCGCGAGACGGTCCGTTCGGAAATCTCAATCCCGAGCTTCCGGAGTTCGCCGTGGATGCGCGGGGCTCCCCAGAGCGGATTGGCGGACGCCATCTCGGCAATGAGTTCGCGAACGTGGAGATCGAGCGCCGGACGACCGGAGCGGTTGCGCCCCGAGCGCCGAGCCCATCGCCGACGGAGCCAGTCGCGATGCCACCGAACGACCGTCTCGGGTTGGACGACCACCAACGCGGACCGCCACTGACGCCAGGCGGTCGCCAAGAGAACCTAAAACATTCGTTCACGGGTGCGCAGGTGAGGCCGCGTCACCGTACGCTGCAAGGTTCGCAGTTGGTGTCGTAGGGCAAGATTCTCGAGCACGACGTCCTGGTGTCCGCGGCAGGCCAGGGCGATCGCGCGGAAGAGCAACACCATCAGTTCGAGCACGGCTCGATCCTGATGTGAATGGCAGTCGAAATCAACGGACGGAGTTCTGGCGAACGACAGGCCGCCAATGGGACCTGGGGCGAGGAACGGATTGCCGACGAACTCCTGGTCAAGCTCGGCATCCGAGTTTCTCCGCGGACCGTCCGACGGTATATGCCATCGCGACCACCGCGCGAGACAGGGAACACAGGCATGGATCACTTTCGTACGGAACCACGCACGAGCGGTGCTCGCCAGTGATTTCTTTGTCGTCGTCACGGCCACCTTCCACGTCATCTACGTGTTTGTCGTTCTGGAGGTCGGAACACGACGAATCTTGCAATGGAACGTGACGGAGCATCCGACAGCGCACTGGACCGGACAGCAGTTCCGGATGATTGTGCCAGGCGGCCAGGAGCATCGATTCGTGATCCACGATCGCGACGCGATTTACTCAGAAGGCGTCGATCGCACGCTCGAGGCGATGGGTCTGCGGAACCTGTCAATGACATTGAGACACCGAGGGCGCAGTAATTAGAGGCGCGTCTGCTGCGGTGATGAGAGAGCCCGTCCGACCGAACACGTCGGAAATCCGGTCGACCCGCAGGTCGTGCGAGGTGACGATCGTTGA
>JBKPDW010000265.1:0-3199 GCA_046728115.1 Acidobacteriota bacterium
GATAGTTGGTGAGCACGACCTTCAACGGTCGCAGCACGCCCATCACACGCGGAGCGCGCCGATTCAGATCCTCGCGGATGCTGTGCTCGAGCTGCGCGACGTCGATGACGTTCTCCTTCTTGGCCACGCCGATCCGCGAACAGAAATCGCGGATGGATTCCGGCGTGTACCCGCGCCGGCGCAAGCCAGTGATCGTCGGCATCCGCGGATCGTCCCAGCCGGCCACGTGCCCCTGCTGAACCAGCTGGAGCAGCTTGCGCTTGCTCATCACGGTGTAATTGAGGTTCAGCCGCGCGAATTCGTACTGATGCGGCTTGTCGCCCTCGATGAGATGGTTCACCAGCCAGTCGTACAGCGGACGGTGATCCTCGAACTCGAGCGTGCAGATCGAATGCGTGATCTGCTCGATGGCGTCCGATAACGGATGCGCGTAGTCGTACATCGGGTAGATGCACCACGCATCCTGCGTTCGATGATGAGAGGCGTGCCGAATCCGGTACAGCGTCGGATCGCGCATGTTCAGATTCGGCGATGCCATGTCGATCTTCGCGCGCAGCACGTGGGTACCGTCGGGAAACTCGCCGGCGCGCATCCGGGCGAACAGATCCAGGTTTTCGGCGACACGCCGATCCCGGTACGGACTGTTCTTCCCCGGCTCGGTCAACGTCCCACGGTACGCGCGGATTTCGTCGGCGGTCAGACTGTCGACGTACGCCAGCCCTTTCCGGATCAACGCGACAGCGAATCGGTACAGCCGCTCGAAATAGTCGGACGCGTACAGCTCGGCGTTCCATTTGAACCCGAGCCATCGAACATCTTCCTTGATGGCGTCGACGTATTCAACGTCTTCCTTGGTGGGATTCGTGTCGTCGAAACGCAGATTGCAGATACCGCCGTACTCCTCGGCGATCCCGAAGTTCAGGGAGATCGACTTCGCGTGCCCGATGTGCAGGTAGCCGTTGGGCTCGGGCGGAAAGCGGGTCGCGACGCGGCCTTCGTGCGTGCCGGCTGCGAGGTCCTGCTCGACGATGGCGCGAATAAAGTCGACCGGCCCGCCTTCGCCAGGCGTCGGCGCGGCCGGGGCCGCAGTCCCGTGGTCAGACATGGCAAGGAAACATTTTAGCGTAGCGCCAACCACGACGGCGACTGGCTTACCGTCGCCTGGCTTACTCCGCTCGCAGTGCGATCATCGGATCGACGCCCGTGGCTCGCCGCGCGGGCACATAGCTCGCCACGAGCGCGACGGCGATCAGGGACAGGCCGGTCACCGCAAAACTGAGCGGGTCGGTCGCGCTCACGTCGTACAGCAGGCTCTTGACGACGCGCGTGATGCCGAGTGCTCCAAGAGCGCCGAGCGCGATGCCGGCCGCGGCGAGCTTCGCACCCTGACTGACGATCAGCGTGAAGACGTCCCCACGGCTCGCGCCGAGCGCCATGCGGACGCCGATCTCCTGGGTGCGCTGCGACACCGCATAGGCGAGCACACCATATACCCCGACCGATGCCAATAAGAGCGCGATGCTCCCGAAAATGGAAAACATCCAGCCAAACAGCCGGTATTGCCAGTAGCTGAGCGCGCGCAATTCGTCCATCGACTGTTCGTTGAAGACGGGCAGCGCGGGATCGGAATGATGAATCTGCTGTCGAACGTCCTGCGTAATCGCCGAAGCCGCACCCGTTGCTCTGATCGTCAATCCGGTGTTGCGCGCCGGGCTGTATGCGTACGACACGAACGCGCGCGGAACCGGGCGGCGTTCGCGGATCCCGTCGATCTTGATGTCCGGAACCACACCGATCACCGTGAGGCGCTCGTCGTTCGCCTCGTTCACAATCCTGAATCGCTCGCCAACGACGTTCGGTGTTTTCGGCCAGAGACGCTTCGCCATCAACTGATTGACGATGGCCACTCCCGTCTTGCCGGCGCCGTCGGCATCGGTGAAGTCTCGGCCCGCGCTCATCGCGACGTTGAGCGTTGGAAAGAAGTGCGGAGTCACGCCGTAAAGGAAGATGTTCGGCGCCTCGCCAGGCGCGAACGACACGCCGTCGGGGATCGCTCGCGCCTCGTCGCCGCCGCTGCCCAAAGGCACGAGGTTCGACGCCGTCGCGGCTACGACGCCAGGTAGGCTCTCGACACGGCGCACTATGTCCTCCACCCGCCTCTTCATCGCGCCATCATCGTAAACTTCGCCCGGCATGTAGAACCGCATCGTGAGCAGCGGATGCGTATCGAATCCCGCCGTCGTTCGCTCGAGATTGAGGAAGCTGCGGACGAACAGCGAGGCCCCAACGAGCAGCACCAGCGACAGAGCGATCTCCGCGACGACGAGCGACCCGCGGAGTCGGTTCCGGCTGCCGCCGGGACCGCTTCGATCCTTCAACGAGTCCTGCAGCGACGTCCGCAGTGCGTGCAGCGACGGCGCCAGACCGAACAGCACGCCGGTGACGAGCGAGACGCTGAGCGTGTAGAGCAGAACCCGGCGGTTCAGCGACCAGTCGATGTAGTAGGGAACGGCCTCCTGGGGCGGAATCGCGCGATCCAGCCATTTCAAGCCCAGGTGGGCCAACAACACGCCGAGCGGCATGCTGGCGAGAGCAATCAGAATGCTTTCGGTCAGAAGCTGGCGGACGATTCTCCCCTGCCCTGCGCCAAGCGCGGCGCGTACGGCCATTTCACGATGCCTGACCGAGGCGCGCGCCAGCAGCAGGTTCGCCACGTTGGAACACGCGATCAGCAGGACGAGCGAGACGGCGCCCATCATCGTGAAGATGATGAGGCGCGTTTCCTTGGAGATGAGCTCGTCGTCGATGCTGCGGACCGCTGTCGTCCAACCAGTGTTCTCCTGATGTTCCGCCGCAACGCGCGCTGCGATGCCGCTCAATTCCTGGCGCGCCTGGTCGAGCGTGCGGTCCGGCGCCAGTCTGCCGATGGCGGCGAGTGCCCGCGATCCGCGCGAGCTCGTGTGGTAAAGCGGTGCGAGTGGAATCCACCCCTCGATCTTTTCCGGAAATTCGAACCGGGGCGGCATGACACCGATCACGGTTGTGGGCGCGCCGTTGACCGTGATCGATCGGCCAACGATTGACGGGTGAGTCGCCCGGGGGAGTCTCACCCCCAGGCGCTTCGCAGAACCGTACGTGAACGTCTCCGCTCATACGGCTCCCAGCATCCGGCCGCCCGGCCGAAGGCCCAGCAGGTACC
>JBKPDW010000266.1:0-6929 GCA_046728115.1 Acidobacteriota bacterium
CTCGCGGTATCGGGCCACCACGGCATCCTCTCGCGCGACCACGTGGAGGAGGATCGGAACACGACTGTGCGCGTTCACGACCGCGCCCGAAACGTCAGGACACCAGAGTCTGATTCACGCTGCGCTACGGAACACAGATGGTGCCTTCGAAACTCGAACTCCCACCCGTCGCAGCCAGAAAATTCCCGCTGATTCGAAGAGAGCCGGACGCGCCGGCGAAGTCTCCAGTTCCACCGACGATGGTTTGAACATCGGCCAGATCTCCCTCGCCGGTCGTCCGATAGGCAGCCGCGTTCTTGATGTTCAGTGAACCGCGTTTCCCTTCGAGGCGGGCGTCGACAACGAGGGTGTCGCCGGTGACGAAGACGACGGTCGTTGTGGGTGTGTCGGCGGTGGCAATGATCGACGAGGCCGTGAACCGCGCCTCCCCCTTCAATTTCCCGAACATTTGCGCAACAGTGCAGAGGGGCACGGGCGAAGCGCAACCAGAAGACACGAGTGTTTCTTCGAGGTGACCTTGCACGTGCTCGCAGGAAGGTCCAGCGTCAGCCGTGACAGCACGTGTCGCTGCAAGGCCGGCAAAAAGAATGAGCACTGCAATGAATGAACTCGCTTTTGAAGGATTCATCATGTCACCCTCCTGTCCAGCACGGTCGAAATGACAGAACGTCGTGCTTCGCGATGAACCGTTGCGCCATTATCGTCCCTCGCGGACGCGACGTCGATACAGCCGGGTGGTGGGGTCTCGGTGCCATCTAGTCGCGCGGCATCGGCTGTCGAAGACAGCAAACGGCGGCGACGCTGTCCGATGAGGGATTTCCGTTAACGGGGCGGCACGACCGCGGCGGCAGGCCGTTTATGCGGACTCTCTGCGGACTATCCTCGGATATCGCTGTTGCCGGTGTCGGCGGGCTGCGAATCGGCCGCGATGAACAGGTTACCCACGGATAAAGAGCGTCTCGCCCGAATCAATCTCTCCACCACATACGGTCACTGGGACACAACGGACCGCTATTCATCACTGAATTGTTCATGAAGCCAGTGTGGCCGGTGGACGTCACAAGGATTAATTGTAAATAATTTCAAAAATACGTATTTACTATGAGATTATTAGCCAGGTCAGCAGTATTATCGAGTTCCCGCGCTAAGCAGCCCGCATTCGCTGGGACGCTGCGAGGAACGCGCCTGGGACCGCTATGCGGCTCGAAACGAGAATTCTGTACTCGTTGTGAGTGTCGGAGACGGTCGCGTCTCGTCCAGTCGTCGAGGTGGTGTACCGGCCGCATAGCGGTCCTAGCCGCGCGGAGCGCGGCAAGAGAACAGGGGCACCAGCTAAGGGCGAACGTTGACGGGATATCAAGGGCGGAGCCCTTGGCTGATTAGAGAGGCTGCCGACCGGCTTGGAATCGCGAAGCGCATGGTTCGACGGACTGCGTGGTCGTGCGGGGCGAGGGCTCTCGTCTGCCTTCCGAATCGCGGATCGCGGCACCTACTTCGAGGCACGCCATGGCGTATCAGTTCCTGGATCGCTCGCTCTCGCTACCGCGCGACGCCGCGGCGATTGCCGGCCGCATCACCGAGGCGCATGACGAGTGGCTGATGACCGACGCCGAGCGCGCCACGCTCGACAGTTTGCTCAGGAAGCTCCAGCCGCGATGCGCCATCGAGGTCGGTGTCTATCGCGCCGGCAGCCTGGCGATTCTTGCGGCACACTGCCAGAAGATCTACGCGCTCGACATCGACCCGGTGTGCGAAACGATGTACGCCAGCCGTTTTGCGAACGTCGAGTTCATCACCGGCCCGTCCGAGACCACATTGCCGGAACTTATCGGTCGGCTACAAGCGACAGGTGAAGACGTCGATTTCGTATTGATCGACGCGGATCATTCCCACCATGGTGTGCGGCGCGATATCAACAACGTCCTGCGCTATCGGCCGAAATGCCCGCTCTATATCGTGATGCACGATAGTTTCAATCCCGGGTGCCGCAGCGGCATGAAAGCGGCTGATTGGGCGGCCAATCCGCACGCGCACATGCTCGAACTCGATTTCGTGCTCGGCCGTTTCGTGAACGAGGAGGAAGGCCCGAAATATCGGGAAATGTGGTGTGGCTTCGCGCTGGCGATTCTCCTGCCGGAACAGCGCCGGGGTGCGTTCATCCTGCGCGAAAACGAGTCCCTCGCCTATCGCACGGCCTGGCGACGCTCGCAATATCGCTTTCAAACCTGGTGGAACCCGTTCTATTCGATCCCACAGGTCGCCGCCGCGGCTCGGCACCAGGCCGGCCAGTGGCTTCGCGCCCATGCGCCGCGGCTGCTCCATGTGCTCAAGGGCGCCCCCCAATGAATCCCGGATCGCACGGCGATTTCATTCCTTCGCGATCCTGAGCGTCACCTTTCCCGGTTCCATCAACCTCGTGCTCACCGTCCGTGCTGCCGGACAACCCCGTCCAGGTTGCGGAAAAACGCCGCCGAAGTGATGATTACGGCCGCTTGATCCTCGATCCCGCGCGGTTCGTCGTCCTTCCTGCCAAGGAGCACGGCCATGGTCGAGCGAGCCCTTCGCCTCTTCGCCGCCGCTGCGTGCCTCTCCTGCGCCGGCGCGGTTGCCGCACAGACCGTCGGTGCGAGCCTGCAGGGCATCGTCACCGACTCTACCGGCGCCGCCCTTCCCGGCGCTGACGTCATCGTCGTCGCTGTCGCGACCGGCACCGCCCGCGAGCTCAAGACCGATACGACCGGCCATTACGGCGTGCCGGTGCTGCAGCCGGGCGAATACGAGATTCACGTGTCGCAGACCGGCTTCCAGCCCGTCTCGCTGCGCGGCATTGTCCTCGCCGTCGGTCAGAACGCCGTCATCGACGTGAAGATGGAGCTGGGACGGATCGCCGAAGAGATGACCGTGACAGGCGAATCGCCGGTCGTCAACGTGACGTCCGGCGCTGTGAGCGGTCTGGTCGGCGACAAGGAAATCCGCGAGCTCCCGTTGAACGGCCGATCGTTCCAGCAGCTCGCGCTGCTGCAGACCGGCGTGACGTCCGCGCTCGCCGCCGGCAATGACGTCGTGGGCGGCCGGACGCCGAAGATCTCGATCAACGGCGCGCGTCCCGAGCAGAGCAGCTTCCTGCTCGACGGCACCGACATCAACAACGTCTACAACAAGACGCCGGGATCGTCGGCCGGCGTGCTGCTGGGCGTGGAGGCGGTGCTCGAGTTCCAGGTGCTGACCAACTCGTACTCGGCGGAATTCGGGCGATCCGCGGGCGGCGTGATCAACGCGGTGACGCGATCCGGCGCGAACGCCTTCCACGGATCGGGATTCGAGTTCTACCGTAATTCGGCGATCGACGCGAAGAACTTCTTCGATCCGGCCAACAAGCCGATACCGGACTTCTACCGCCACCAGTTCGGCGCCGTCGCAGGCGGGCCGATCGTAAAGGATCGGACGTTCTACTTCGCGGCGTTCGAGTCGCTGATCGAGCGCCTAGGGGTCACCGGCCTCACGTCGGTGCCCGACGACAACGCACGGCGAGGCGTCCTTCCGGATCGCACGGTGACGCTCCATCCGCAGATTCCGACGTACCTCGAGACGCTGTTCCCGCACGCGAACGGCCGATCGCTCGGTGGCGGCGCCGCCGAGTACCTGTTCACGAAGACGCAGCCGACGAACGAATACTTCTCACAGGTCCGGATCGACCATCGCTTCAAAGGCGGCGACGGCCTCTTCGCGCGATACACGTTCGACGATGGGAAAGTGGATCGGGTGCCGCCGAGCAAGCCGCCGATATCGATCACCAGTGAACACTCGCGGAACCAGTACCTGACAGTGGAGGACCAGCACTTGTTCTCGCCCACCCTGCTGAACACCTTCAAGGGCGGCATCAACCGATCGGTGTCGCTCGCCGACAACGTCAGGACGATCGACATCCCGCCGTCGCTCTCGTGGCTGCCGGGCGAGAAGTTCGGGTATTTGACCATCACCGGCCTGGTCACCGAAATGGCGGGCGACTTCCGCCTGCCGCGCAACGACTACCTGACGAACTGGCAGCTCGGCGACACGCTCTTCTGGACGCGCGGCGCCCACGCCGCGAAGTTCGGATTCCAGAGCCAGCTGCTGCAGTTTCATCAGAACACGACGAGCCAGCAGGGCGGCATCGTCACCTTCCCGAACCTCGCGGCGTTTCTGCAGGGGCTGCCGAGCAACGTCGACTTCGCCGTGCCGGGCCTGATCGATCCGATCCGCGACTACAAACAGTGGCTCTTCGGGTTCTTCGCGCAGGACGACGTACGCGTGCTGCCGAATCTCTCGCTCAACCTCGGGGTGCGGTACGAGTTCATCACGACGCCTACGGAAGTGAACGGCAAGCTGTCGAATCTGCGGCACGTGACCGATTCGACGCTGACGGTCGGCGAGCCGTGGCATTCGAACCCGTCGCTGAAGAACATCGCGCCGCGGCTCGGCGTCGCGTGGGATCCGACGAAGGACGGCTCCACCTCCGTGCGGGCCGGATTTGGCGTCTTCTACGACGAGATCCTGCCGAAGTACTACTTCTTCTCGGGCAGCCTGAATCCGCCGTTCACGACGCGAACGACGATCGTGAACCCACCGTTCCCGAACGTCATGGCGAACTTCGATCCGAACGCGCCGATCCGAGCGCAGCTCCAGACGATCAACTTCGACCTTCAGTCGCCGTTCATCATGCAGTACAACGTCGGCGTGCAGCGGGCGCTTCCCGGGCACTGGGATGTGTTCGCCGGCTATGTGGGATCCCGGGGCAGAAATCTGATTCGCCTCGGCGACGCGAATCTCGCGCCCGAGACGATCGTCAATGGCGTCAAGACCTACCAGCCGGCGCTCGGCCGTCGGAATCCCAACTTCGGTCCAATCTTCCAGCGGACGACCGACGCCGAATCGTTCTACGACTCGTTGCAGGTGAGCGTGATGAAGCGCTACTCGCACGGCCTGCGCGGGCAGGTGTCCTATACGCTCGCGAAATCGATCGACGACTCGAGCGGCATCAACTCGCAGGACTACGACAGCGTGGTGCAGTACGGGCTCGACTGGTACGATCCGACCTACGACCGCGGAACGTCGGCGTTCCAGGCCCGGCACAACCTCACGTTCAACTGGAGCTGGGACATTCCGGCGTCGTCGTCCCTGGACGGCCTCACGGCGCACCTCTTGAAAGGCTGGCAGCTCAACAACGTGACGACGCTGCAGTCGGGGCAGCCGTTCACGGTCCGTCTCGGCTTCAACCGGTCCGGCAACCTGAACACCACAAGCTTCTCGATGAACGAGCGGCCCGATCTGAAGCCCGGTTTCTCGGACAACCCGATTCTCGGCGGACCGGATCGCTACTGGGACATCAATGCATTCGCGCTGCCGGCCGCGGGCACGCGCGGCAACCTGCGACGCAACACGCTGACCGGTCCCGGCCTGATTAACGCGGACCTGTCACTGATCAAGGCGTTCACGGTGCGTCCGGGCCGCACGGTGCAGGTGCGGATCGAAATGTTCAATGCCTTCAACCGCGCGAACTTCGCGGTGCCGTCGGGACGGATCGCGTTTACGAACGCCGCGGGCGACGTGGCCCCGAATTGGGGTCGCATCACGTCGACGGTGACGACGTCGCGGCAAGTTCAACTCGGCGTCAAGTATCTGTTTTGAAATCGCCGTCGAGCGTCACCGTCAGGGCCGCGTTTGGACGCACTCCACGCCTCGCGAATCGCTGCCGCATGCGACACGATGCGGTCATCTCGCGATCCGGTCCTGGTCGCACGCTGCGAGGCAGCGTACGCATCGTCGATCCGGCCCACTTTGAAGTACGCCCATGCCAGCGCGTCATCCGTGAAGATGTCGTGGCGCGTTTCGGCGACGGATTCAGCGATCTTCAGCGCCTCCGGAAGCTTTCGATCGTGCTCGGCCAGGAACAACGTAAGGTTGGCTTCCGTCTGGGCGATGGGAGGGCCGGCCAGGTCCTCGGCGAGTTGATAGTAGCGTTCCGCGTCCGCCGCGCTGCCGCGTTCGGCGTAGAGATCGCCGGTTCGGGCGGCCAGATCGAGTGTTGGCGTTCTCTTCAATTGCGCGAGATAGATTTCCAGCGCGCCATCCCGATCGCCGTGCGCGGCTTTCACCTTGCCCTGTCCAATCATTGCCAGCGGATAGTTCGGATAGAAGAACACTGCGCGGCGGTATTCGCGCTCGGCTTCGGCGAGCTGTCCTCGCTTGAGATGCAGCTCGGCGATCTGTGTCGTGTGCCACGCCTGCGCCTCGGGGTCCTGGGCTGGCGTCGCGTTCGCCGCCATCATCATCGCCTCGAACGCGCCGTCGATGTCGCCGCGCAGTTCACGCGCGTACGCCACGCGCGCATACGCCGCGGCGCTCGGGCGCAGCGACATCATCTTGTCGAAGGCCTCGAACGCCTTGTCATACTCCCCAAGCTCGATGAGGGCGTCGCCCATCACTCCGTAGTTCCAGGCATCGGCGGGCCTTTGGTCGCGCGCCTGCCGGCCGGTCTCGAACGCGTCCCGAAATCGATGTTGTGACAACTGAATGGCGCCCAGCATCCGAAGGGCGTCGTATTGTCCCGGGTTCTCCTCGAGGGCCATCGTCAGCACGTCGCTGGCCCGGTTGGCCGGACGTCCGTCGTTGGTCGCCCGTGCCTGACGCAGCAGCGCATCGCTCAGCAGCACCGCCGCAGCCAGATCCTGCGGCTGCTTCGCCAGGCGACCTTCCATCTCGGCGACGCGCTGCTGCAATCCGGCCGACGATGTGGAAGGTCCGCCGGGCATGCCGACACCGGGAGCGATCTTCACGCGCTCGGCTGAAGGCTTCGCTCCACGGTTGATTCCGGCGGACGAGATCAAGCGCGGAGCGGCGGCCGCCGCGACTCCAATCAGAATCGCGGCGGCCACCCAACGAAGCTGAGT
>JBKPDW010000267.1:0-5889 GCA_046728115.1 Acidobacteriota bacterium
CTCCTAGTTCGTGGATTTCGGCATGTGTTTCTTGACTGGCGTCATCAGATACGCTCTGGCCTTTCCGTCTCGCACACCGTACCCGACAATCTGTCCCCGCTGATTGATATCGAACGCCCATTGCAAATCCCAACCCGCGTCGGATTCGATCATCAGGTTGAGGTCCTTCAGCACGCCGTGGGCGTACAAAACGGCGTGCTGGGCGTACTGGATGCAGGGAAACGTCTGGCCAGTCTCGAAATCTTCGCAGGTGGCAACGTATGGATAGTCGGCGATGCCGACGACTTCACCGCGATCGTTGATGGAATACGCGCCGCTATTGCGTCCTCCCGGCAGTGTGCCGATGTTCGTGATCTCGCCATCGGAGTAGATGAAGCCGTTGAATGCGTGGGCGCTTGAATTGAGGGCGTCGCCGACAACTTGTCCGTGTTTGTTGATGCCGCGCCCGTAGCTCTCGTTGCTCAGTTCGCCAAACGGATTGATCTCGGTCATCACGCCGTCGCGATACACAAAAGCGTGTGCAATCCCGTTTGGTGTGTCGGAGGAAAACCCGGCGATTTCATCGTGATCGTTGATGCGCAGCGCTACACTGTAGCCTCCGAAAGATCCGATGTCGGTGAGCAGGCCGTCTTTGAACAGGAACGCGTGTCGATTGAGACTATCGACGTATGCGTAGCCCACGGCGTCGCCG
This sequence comes from Acidobacteriota bacterium, assembly GCA_046728115.1. Taxonomy (GTDB): domain Bacteria; phylum Acidobacteriota; class Vicinamibacteria; order Vicinamibacterales; family CAVVIG01; genus CAVSWN01. Next base: position 692 of record JBKPDW010000267.1, read on the forward strand.
TGGTCATTCACTGACGTTGCCACGCCGCTGAATCCGAAATTAACCCCGCCCAGCGAACCGAGCAGCAAGGTCCCGCGCCTGCGCCGATTGGTATCGGTCAGGGCGGGGACGTACACGCCGTTGTCGACAATGCCGCTCGCGATCTGCCCTCTGTTGTTGATGCCGGTGGGACCCACCGTCTCAATGTCTTCGCTGTTGAGCGGAGCCAGATCGATCAGCGCGCCATCTCTGAACAGAAAGGCATGCGTTGTGGTGTCGCCCTCGGTGCGGGAGAGACCGACTACATCGCCGCGGTCATTGAGCGCGTAGGCGAAACTCTCTGTCCCTCCCAATGTTCCCAGATCGTCGATGTCATATTTTCGCGTGATCGGCTTCGTTTCCGCGGGCTGGGAGGCGACGAAAAACCCTGAAAGCGCGACACCGAGGCAGACAGACCGCCAACTCATACAGATCCCCTTCCTGGCGCGGACCGTCGGACGTCCATGCCGTTAGCGAGCCCGGATCCGACACTCGTTAAGGAGGACGTCTCGAATCTTCTCAGCGCCGTCCCGAGTGCGAATAAGTCCCGATTCGTCCACGCCTGGAACAATGGTCTTACCAACGAGCGGCGATCCGGATTTCATCAACAGTTCGTAATATGTGGCGCCTTGTAAGGCGGCAGTATCCTCAATGCCTTCAACGACAAACCAGACCATCGTTCGCGGATAAACGTAGTCACCCTCACCGGAGGCAACGCTCGCCTGTCGTAATTTCTCCCGGTACGAGGCGTCACCGCGACTGCAGGGTCCGATTGCTGGCACGTCGGCCGGCTTGATCGTCCGAGGGTCGCCAGGAGGAACAAAGCCGAACCCGCCGTCGATCAATTTTCGCATTCCCTCATCCCTGAGATACGCCGGATCGTCCGGGCTGCACAAGCGATCGATCCGGCCCATCGGTGGCCCGCCCGTTGGCACCACGGCCGACAGAATTTCCTCTAGACCGTAATGACTCAACATGTAACTGACCTGCGATGCGCCGCCTGAATTCCCGGTTGCGCAAAAGGGTGTGGATAATGACGGTTGGTGAAGATGGTCGTACACCCACCGGGCGACCGTCGCCGGCCGACAGCCAAGTCGGGCGTGGCCTTCTTCTTTGCCAGGTGATCCGAACAACCAGGTATCGATCCACTGAAGCTGCACCGTGCGAAATCCTGCAGCGGCCAGATCGGTCAAGGTACGGCGTGATTCCCCCGCACTCTCATACAAAGTGAACCCAAAAAGTCCGGTCGCGAACAAAATCGTGCCTCTCGATGAAGTGCTGCTTGGAGCCAGGATTTTCAATCGCGCTCGCGCCGGAGCCGTAACTTCAGGGCAGGTGACTCGAATGTCGTAGCAGTCTGCGCCCTCGCATGGGAGGGGACCGGAAAGGACCTCAACCTCGCCTAATTGACGTGGCGCGGCGGTCTGTTGGAAGGCCGCGCCGTTATTGAACAATCCCACGACGATGAACCCGCACAGAGCCTCCCATCGAAAAGCGCGTGACCTCCGAAGACGCAGTTTTGTCATCGCAATCTCTCCTTGAGCCTGCCGCAGGGGTACGAGTGTTCTCCAAACTCGACAACGCAATTACCTGAACGAGGCCGCAGTGTAGCGCCGCGCCCCGGACCGGTTCAATTTGTTTAGAGTTCGTTCGCGAGCTTCGGCTAAACAATCGGCGCCGCACTCGCGCGCACGCATTGTTTTGAGAGCCGATTCTGGCGGATGTCGTCGATTGCTCAATTACACTGTGGCTGTCAGGAGGACCAATGGCCAAGCTCGCCGTCGTTCTGCTGCTCGCCTCCACGGCGTCACTCCTGGCACAGCCGGCGGCGACGTACCGCATCACGCATACGTACATGCTCGGTGGCGACGGCAGTTGGGACTACATCGTGCCCGATCCACCAGACCACAGACTGTTCATCGGGCGACAAAGTCGTGTGATGGTGGTCGATGAGAACACCGGGAAGCTCCTCGGCGAAGTGAAGGGCATTCAGGGTGCACATGGCACCGCGATCGCACCGGCAAGCGGCCACGGGTTCGCGACCTCCGGCAACGACCAATCCGTGGTGATGTTCGACCTGAAGACCTTCGACACCATCGGTCGAATTCCGGCGGCCGAGGATGCGGATGCCATCATCTACGACCCGGCATCGAACCGCGTCTTCACGTTCAATGGCGACGCGCATTCCTCCACGGTGATCGATCCGGTCGCCGGAAAGCTGGTGACCAACATCCCGCTCGGCGGAAAGCCGGAATACGGCGCGTCGTCGGGAGACGGCAAGGTGTACGCGAACCTGACCGACACGAGCGAGGTCGTCGAGATCGACGCGAAGAACGCGACCGTGGTTCGCCGGTGGCCAACCGCGCCCTGCCGACAGCCCGTCGCGATGGCAATCGATACGGGCCACCATCGCCTGTTCAGCGGGTGTCGCAGTGGAATGCTGGCGGTTTCCGACTACCAGGCTGGCAAGGTGGTCGCGACCGCGCCGATTGGAACGGGCGTCGACGGCTGTGGGTTCGATCCAGCATTCGGTGATGTGTTCGCGTCCAACGCCGACGGCACGTTGACTGTTATCCACCAGGAGTCACCCGATCAGTACCATGTCGTCGAGAACGTCGAGACCCCACCGTTCGCACGCAACATGGGTCTGGATCCCACGAATCATCGCGTGTTCCTTGTATCGGCGAAATTCGGTCCTCCTCCGGCCACTGGTCGCGGACGCGGGCCGGTGTTGGCGGACTCCTTCACATTGCTCGTCGTCGAACGCGCGTCGACGCGCTAGATTCTTCGAGGCGGTGAATCGCGGCACTGTGTGGATGTTTGAGCGAGGCGAGGACGTGCCCTTCCCTACTACGACCTGCCGCCTCAACAAGTAGACGACGTCGATGTCCAGCGGTCTCGGCGCGTGGGAAGGCCTCGCGTGTTGTCCACGACATCATCTGCTTGATGCCTAGGCGGACCCGCTCCGGCCAGCGCGCGCCACCCAGCGTCCTTACGACTTCGCAGGCTGCGCGAACGCGATCTGCGCGTAGTGCACGAGAAAATCGCGCCACAGAAACCAATAATGACGGCCTGGGATCTCGCGATACGTCGTGTTGAACCCCTCCTTCTTCACGAGTTCAGACAGCGTCACCGTTCGTTCACGCGCCATGTCGGTGGTGCCCGCGCCGAGCCAATAGAACTTCACGCCGCCGGCCTTGACGGCCTCGAGTTGCTTCTGAAACGTCTCATCGACGGCCTGGGGGCCGGAGCTGAAGACGCCGATGTAGGCGAACGTGCCGGGGTTGTTGTTCGTCGCGGCGAGCGTATGCCCCCCATCGAGAGCCCCGCGATCGCGCGATCATCCTTCGTGGCGAGCACGCGGAAGCGTTTTTCGACAAACGGAATCACGTCCTTCACGAGACTTTCCGGGTACGAGCCGGCGTACGGCTGTGGCGCCCCGCCCCGGCCACCCGGAGCTCCCGCCCGTCCGGCAGGCGCCTGTTCCGCCTGAACCGGCGGCGGCGCCGGCGCCTGAACGGCCTGCCTCGCCGGCGTCGGGCCGTACCCGAAGCCCTGCGACACCGTTTGCATGGCGTTGCCGTTAGGCATCACGACAATCATCGGCTTCGCTTTGCCGGCGGCTATGAGGTTGTCCATGATGATGTTCGCGCGGCCCATTGTGAGCCACGCATCTTCGTCGCCGCCGCCGCCATGCAGCAGGTACAAGACGGGGTACTTCTGGCTGCCCGTCTCGTATCCCGGCGGCGTGTATACCATCATGCGACGGCTCGCGAGCTTCAGCGTGGGCGAGGGATACCAGACCGCCTGGACGGTGCCGTGCCTCACGTCCTTGAAATCCCACCACTCGGATTCGGGTCCGGCGATCATCAGCAGATTGTCGTAGCGCGCGCCGTCGCGCTGCGTTTCCCCGTTGTTCGGATCGAGCGCCTTCACGCCGTCGACCATGAACCAGTAGCCCCAGAGCTGCGGGGCGAGCGGGCCGATGGTCGTGGACCAGACGCCGGCGTCGTCCTTCGTCATCTTCAGATTCGTCCCGTTGTCCCAGCTGCCGTTGAGCGTCACCTCCGAAGCTTTCGGCGCCAGCAGCCGGAACGTCACGGTACGGTCCGAATGGATTTCCGGTGAACGCAACGGCGTCGGACGGGTGGCGGCTGCAGGCGGCGGAGCGGCCGGTGGCTGCTGTGCCATGAGCGATGCGCCGTTGACCAAGCCGATCACTGCGACGGTCGCCGATAGACGGGCACACAGGGAGATGTTCATAGATGCCTCGCTGGAACGATATTTTAGATCCCAGCGACTGAGGGCAGGCTACGCGCAGGCGAACGTGAGGCAGCGGGGGAGCAGGAGTCCTCGAGCTAATCCGGGCGGGCGTCCCGTGGTCCGTGCGACGCCGTTCGGACCTGCGCCCATAGGTCGTTGTGACTGAAATGCTTTCTGCGTCGCCTCGAGGAGCCTTGTCACAGCGTGGAGACGGATCGTAGCTGGATGACAGCGCGTTCATTCCCACGAAAGCCGACCTCACGTTTCCCAACGTGTCGCCGAACATCGTCAGAGGCATTGCACCGTCCGGCAATCCGTGGAGAATGGCCGACCTGAAGGCCATCGTGCAGGCCGCCAGGGGCCGGCTCCTGGGGGGAAACACGTTCGTGATCTCGACTCCGCGGATAGTCAAAGGCCGCGAGCTGAGGACGTAGGGATCCGAAGACGATCGTGCTACACCGATCCGGAAAGCTCTAGGCGATCGCCGCGTCTCGCTGATGGCTGATCCCGCGGCGTTCACCGGCGGCGTTGGCTGAACGCGATCGAATCGCATCGGTCAACATCTCGCCGGCCCATGCGAATGTATTACGCCGCGCCACGACCGATCGCAGCAGCAGCATCCGCCTGCGCTGTTCGTCGTCCGACATGGTCAGCGCCCGTGCGAGGGTCTCTGTCGATTGATCGAGTGCGTATGGGTTCACGATCAAGGCCGAGGTGAGCTCGCGCGCGGCGCCGGCGAAGGCACTCAGGAGGAGCACCCCGCGGCCATCGTCCCGCGCGCTGACGAACTCTTTCGCGACCAGGTTCATCCCATCGTGCAGGCTCCCCACATAACAGACGTCGGCGGCGCGCAGAAATCGATAGACGTCGGCCGGCTCGTGGTGACTGTCCAGGAGCACGATGGGCCTGTACTGGTC
>JBKPDW010000268.1:0-4286 GCA_046728115.1 Acidobacteriota bacterium
GGCGAGCAAATCTTCCGTCGCGAGGGTTGCGCGCGGTGCCACACGCCGCCCAACTACACGACGGGCGGTCTCACGCTCGCGACCGGGTACCGAATGCCTCCGAGCCATCCGAATCGATCGGATGTTCTGAGCCTTACGGCGGAGACGGATCCGGCTCTGGCGTTGAAGACGCGCAAGGGCACCGGTTTCTACAAGATTCCGTCTCTCAGGGGCGTGTGGTACCGCCCGCGCCTGATGCACGACGGAGCGCTGACGAGTCTCGAGGAAATGTTCGACCCCGCCCGGCAGAGTCCCGACTATGAACCACGCGGCTGGAATCCTGTCGACGTGACGAAACGTGCGATTGCAGGACACCCGTTCGGCCTTGCGATGCCTTCCGATGACAAACGAGCGTTGATCGCCTTCCTACGCAGCCTGTAGAGCGACCCGACCGTTCTGGCGATCCCGACTCGCTTGCCAATTCCACGGCGGGCGGATCCAGGAAACCATTTGGACCCTCGTAGGCCCGGCACGGCGGTAGTAATCTGACAGCTCGGACTTGCGATGACGACTCCCAGCCGTTCTGACGTGACGACGCTGCTCCAGGCATGGCGCGCGGGAGACGACACCGCAAGGGAAAAGTTGTGGGCGATTGTGTTTCCAGAGCTGAAACGGCTTGCGCACCAGTACATGCGGGAAGAACGACCGAATCACGTGCTTCAGACGGGCGCGCTGGTGAACGAGGCGTATTTGCGTCTGGTGGACTGGAAGAAGGCGCATTGGCAAAACCGAGCCCACTTTTTCGGCATGTGCGCGCGTATCATGCGCCAGATTCTCGTTGACGATGCACGCGCCCAGGGGTACGAGAAGCGGGGCGGTGGTCTGCGCATCGAGGTCCTCGACGAGGCCGCCACGTTCTCGCCAACGCGAAGCGATCAGCTGGTTGCCTTGGACGACGCCTTGCAGCGTCTTGCCGCAATCAACAAACGCAAGAGTGACGTCGTCGAGCTCCGATTTTTCGGCGGACTCACGGTCGAGGAAACCGCGCAGCTTCTCGGCGTGTCGCGCCTGACCGTGATCCGGGACTGGAATTTCGCACGCGCATGGCTGCTGGCCGAAATGAGCGGCAAGAACCCCGCGCAATCCGTTTGACACTTCCAGCCTGTGACGGTCCCGTCGGTGGCTGATACCGTCGTCCGACAATCGTCTGTCCGTTGACGGGGAACGTTCCATGCCATTACCGTTGCGGACATCGTTCAGCGTGGTGAGAAGTCGTTAGTCTGTCGTTAGGCACAGACCCGCCGATGCGGATTGGCGCCGAAACGCAGGACTTCTTGCCTCGGTTCGGGACCGAGGGGTCGGAGGTTCAAATCCTCTCGCCCCGACCAAATTTCCAAAACCAGCGGAATTCAGTCTGGGCGACCGCTCGGTTTCATTCGAGGGGCCAGTCACTCAAATCGCGCTTTGCGACGGTCTGCAGACGCAGAACCATGGTGATGGACGGCAATCGTTAGGCGGTTGTTAGGCTACAGCTGCCCGCCAATAGAGCGGGAAGGAACCGCAAAAGAAGATCTGAATGGCCGGTCGGAAGCGGCCATTTTGCTGTACTCGGCCGCCTTCGATGGGATCGTCGAAATCGACTCCAGGACCATCAACCGCGATGTCGTGCTCGGTACCAGCCTTAGCTGCCGGACCGCCTCAGGATCGAACTCTCGCACGATCTGGGTCCGCGCGCTGCGCGGCTCGGCCAGGGTCCTCGAGTAAACGATCAGGCAGGTCGGCTCCGCGCCGCCACCGATGTTGATGGTCAACGGTGCTGCACTTACGTTCGTTTACGGCGCTCTCGTTTCTGTTCCGTCGAGAGGGCGTCAACGCGCTATCGAGCAGGAACAGCCGATAGGCGCACCACCGTGTCATGTTCCCGCACCTCGATCGGCTCGAATCCGCGTGCGTCGTACAGGGACCGTGGGCCGCGGAAATGGCCTGCATCGCTCTCTTCGGGTTTGTTGTGAGGATACGCCTCGATCCACGCTGCACCGCGGGCATAGGCGTCCGCGATCACGCGATCGAGCAGTACCGAGGCGATCCCATGCCGTCGGAACGGCGGGGCGATGACGAAACACGAGACTCCGACCACGGATGTCGGCTCAGGTCCGCCGGGATCGACATGTCGGTAGAGGCCGTAGTCGGAGCGTAGTGAGGCGTTGACCCACCCAGCGGGTCGGCCGTCGACGTACGCGAGATACCCGAAGGTCGTACCGCCTCGAAGTCGCTCGGCCACGGTCGCCCGTGTCTCGCGCCATGCGCGCTCAGGTAGCGCGGGTGTCGCCGGTACATGGGGTTCGAGGCAATAGCACGAGGCCCAATCGGGGTTGCCGGCGAAGGCGTCGTGGTCGAAGAACCGGAGCCAGTCGTGGATGCGGTCCTTGGTCACCGGATGCACGGTGACGTCGGCGATCTCAGACAGTCGTTCTGTGTCCCCGGTGAGCCGCTCGGTCGCCTCGGCGTAGTTGCGGGCGTAGTTCCGGATCGCTTCCTCGGGGTATGGCCAGGTGTGGCTTTCCTGCCCGTGGGACACGAAAGCGTCGGCGACGGCATCGGAGTCGTCCGCCTCGATCAGCGCATCACACCCGAAGCATTTGACCTTCACGGATTCCTCCTCTTCTCACGGCCGTTCGTGACTGGGGCCCTTAACAACATCAAAATAATAGTTTAGGGATCGACAGATCGTGGACGGGATCCCACCGTCGTCCGCGATGCACAATCCCTCGCCGTACAGCGAATAGCGTTCGGTCATCGTGCCTGGCTGAATCTTTCGTCGGCGCGCCCGCGACAAACGTTGAGTTCCGGGTCAAGGACTCGAGAGAATACGCCGTCAACCGGTGGCTGGCAGCCAGTTCCGAAACCTTGAAGGAGCGATCGAAGCGAATTGCTCGTGCGTATTACACTGTCGCCGATGGCGATCGTCCTCGACATTCACGATTACGACGAGTGCGTCCGAGGGCTGACGGCCAACACTCGACGGTATGACTGGCCCTGAGGTTATCGTGCTTGGATTGATTACGATCAACGTTCTCGCCTTCAGCGCGCTGCACGTCCTCGCGCCGAGTCTCAATCCAATCGAACGCACGCTCTCCGAATCGTGATCACGCCGTTTGGCTGGATCTATGTCGTGGGTGCCATCGCGATTGGTGGTGCGGCCGTGGTCGTGGGGCTGGCGCTGGTACTTGGCGCAGTCCCAGTGAGCATCCTCAAGGCGACGAAATTCATTTTCTGCGCTCCTGGTTATTAGATGACATATATCATCCAATAAAGGCCAAAAAAATTACTCGCGCCGCACCGCGTCGAAATAGAAGTGTTTGGCGTTGTCGAGAATCGTCCGGCGCTCCTCGTCGGTCGGAAACGCGCGGGCGATCGTGAGCGTCCCGGCCATCCCCGACAGCGGCACGCCGGTCTTGCGCCGCCGCTCCTCGTCGGTCTTGCCGGGCATGTACTTCGCGAGGCGATCGACATGTGCACGCAGGGCGCGGATTAGTGGTTCCCTAGACGCACGAGGGCGGCGGGCCACTTCCGCGGCGAGGGCGGCCACGGGGCACCCGCCGGCGATGTCGTTGCAGTGATCGACATCCAGGTAGGTGTCGATGATGGCCTTGATTTCCTCTCCCGGCGCCGCCCGCTGGATCGCGGCATTCGAACGCGCGGTCGCGTCCCGCAGGGCCTGCTGGAACGCTTCGGCGAACAGTTCTTCCTTGCTGCCGAAATGGCGGTAGAAGCCGCCGTGGGTCAGCCGGAGATCCCGCATGAGGTCGCCAATCCCGGCGCCTTCGCTTCCGCGGCTCCGGAATCGCCGGGAGGCCGCGCGCACGATTCGCTCGTGGGTCTGTTGCTTGTGTTCGGATGGGTATCTCATCGCTTGGATCCCGGCCGTTGAGATGCTTCCCCTCGACGTTCGTTCGGATGACTCGGTACGCGCGTGCGTCGACGCGGTGTTCAGCCGCGGCGGCAGGATCGACGTCCTGATCAACAACGCGGGCCAGGAGCTCGCCGGCGCGGCGGAGGAGCTCTCGTCGGAAGAAGCCAGGGCGCAATTCGAGACGAATTTTTTCGGCGTCGTCAGGATGGTGAATGGAGTGCTCCCGCTGATGCGTCAGCACAAGCGCGGGCACATCGTCAATGTCGGTTCGCTCTCCGGGCTCTCACCGATCCCGTTCCTGGGCTTCTATTCCGCAAGCAAGTTTGCGCTCGAGGGCTACACGGAGGCCTTACGTCATGAACTGATGCCCTTCAACATTCACGTGTCGCTGACC
>JBKPDW010000269.1:0-12477 GCA_046728115.1 Acidobacteriota bacterium
GGCATATTCGTTACGTGTCAGCTAACGTCAACTCGAATGAACTCCCCTTCTGACTTCTGACTTCGGGCACTTCTGACTTCTGACTTCTGACTTCTGATACGGGCACTTCTGACTTCTGACTTCTGACTTCTGACTTCTGACTTCTCACTTCCGCTCGCCCGCCGCCAGCGTGATTCACGACCGTCTGCATGTCGTCGCGATGTCTTCGTGGTCGATCATGTGAAGATGATACATGCGCTATCGGACGTTCGGACGGCTTGGCTGGCAAGTCTCAGAGATCGGATACGGGACGTGGGGCATGGGCGGCTGGACGGGTTTCGACGAGGAAGCCTGCGCGCGAGCCCTCGACCGCGCGATCGGGCTCGGCTGCAACTTCTTCGACACGGCCTGGGTCTATGGCGTCGGCAAGAGCGAGCGGTTGCTCGGCGAAACCGTCGGCGCGAGCCGCAAGACAGGCGTCCAGCCCCTCTTCATCGCGACCAAGATCCCTCCCAAGAACATGAAGTGGCCCGCGACCCGCGAGTATCAGGCCGCCGACACCTATCCACCCGATCACATCCGGGAATACACCGAGAGGAGCCTGGAGAACCTGGGCCTCGACACGATCGACCTGCAGCAGTTCCACGTGTGGAGCGATGCGTGGGCCGACGATGACGGCTGGCAGCGAGCGGTAGACGATCTGAAACGCGAGAAACTGGTATACGCGATTGGCATCAGCGTGAACCGCAGGGAGCCGATCAACGTGATTCGGGCCCTCGACACGGGCCTGATCGACAGCGTACAGGTCGTCTACAACATCTTCGACCAGGCGCCGGAGGACGAGCTCTTCCCGTACTGTCAGGACCACGGTATCGCGATCATCGCGCGTGTGCCGTTCGATGAAGGCAGCTTGACCGGGACGCTGACGCCAGATTCAACGTGGCCGGAGGGCGACTGGCGCAACATCTACTTCAGCCGCGACAACCTGACCGCGACGCTCGAGCGCGTCGAACGTCTGCGGCCGCTCGTTCCCGACGGGATGGACCTGCCGGAGCTGGCACTCAGGTTCATCCTCGGGAGCCCGACAGTCAGCACGACCATTCCCGGCATGCGAAGTGCGGCTCATGTCGAGCGCAACCTGACGGCATCTGACGGCGTTCCGCTGCCCCCCAGGCTGCGCGAGGCACTGAGGGGACATCGGTGGGATCGGGCGCCGAAAGCGGAGTGACAGCCCCCTCCTGCCGTCGTCCTGCCGTTCTGCGGCTGGCTCGTCCGCGCCCTCCCGCGGCTCCTGCCGTCGGCCTTGTATAATGGTGTTTTCCCCAGGCCCTGAAGGAGTCACAGTGAAGGAAGGCATTCACCCCAAGTACCACACGGTCGAGGTGCGTTGCGCCTGCGGCGCGACGTGGAAGACGCGCTCGACCAAACCGGAACTGCATCTCGAGATCTGTTCGAACTGCCATCCGTTCTTCACGGGCCGGCAGAAGCTGATCGATACCGAGGGCCGGGTCGAGCGATTCACGAAGAAGTTCGGCGCGCAGACGTCGCAGAGCCGGAAGATCGCGGCTTCGAAGAAGACGAGCCAGAAAAAGGCGACAGCCCCGGCGCGATAAGCGTCGCGCTTACAAAAGCCGCCCGACGTTCATTTTCCGGTCGATCCTCGCCAACCGATACTGAATGGCCTCGGCCCACGCGGGCCGAGGCTCATCTTCCAGGCTCCGCAACGCAAACGTCTTCGCCGCCTCGAGATCGCGGACTCGATGTTCGTGATGGATAGCCAGCGCTTCGGCTGCTTCACGGCGCATCGCCGGCGGGCAGCCTCGCGACTCGAACAGCTCTCGCCAGCATGCGGCGGCCTCGTCGAAGCGGCGGGCACGGCGCCACAGGACCGCGAGCGCTCGCAAGTTGTCCGATCTGACGGGATCGAATGCGCCGCGCGGCGCAGGCGACATCGCGATTCCGCGCATGTGACAGTCGCGCGCCTGAACATCGAGACCCGACCGCGCGTAGGTGATCCCGAGGGCGAAGGCTTCGCGCGCATCATGCGCAGCTTCTGCTCCGCGATGCGCGAGCTGCAGCAATCGGACGGTCAGCGCAGCCAGCGTCAGCAGATCGCGACGATTGTGTTCGAGAACGGCGACGAGCCCACGCGCATCGCCTGTACGAAGGAAGCGGAAGAATCGGGCTGGAATCTCCGGTCCGGGCACGTCACCCGCCCGCCGCGCCGCCACGCGCTCCTTTTCCAGCGCCACGAGGGAGCAATCGCCCGGCCAGAACCGGCGGGCCGGATGCAAGGCATCGAAATGCGCGATGCCATCGCCCATCCACGGCAGCCGATGAAAGAGACAGCGGGTTTCAAGCAGCGGCGCATCGAACGATCGGCCGTTGAAGCTCACGAGCGCGCCTGCCCGCACGAACTCGGCGCCGATCAGGCCAAGGAACATCCGCTCGTGCTCGTGACGTGTCAGCAGGAATTGCCTGGTCAGGAATGATCGATTGGCGTCGAACCAGGCGCAGCCGACGAGGAACGCGATCGTTCCGGCTCCACCGCTCAGCCCGGTCGTCTCGAGATCGAAGAACACGAAGGGCGCCGTTGCGCCGCCTGCGAACAGCGCGGCAGTGGCCGCACTCTCCTCGAGCTCTCGGGCTAACGTGCCAATTTCGTGTCGTCCGTGCCGCGCAGCAGGATCCCATCGGCGCTCGACGATGCAGCAGCCATCGCGACAGGTGCCTCCGAACGCTCCCTCGACAACGGCAGCCGTCGACAGCCTCGAACCCGACGTCACGGGCACACCACAGTCGCGATCCCGTGACACAGCGGGACCAGGCGCAACGATTCCGCGAATCCGATCGGCCAGCGTGCTCACGAGGCCGTGACCTCGAGGCTCGACGCGACGAGCTGATCGAGAATGCGCAAGGCCGCAGCCTTGGCCAAGGGGCCGGTGTCTCCAATCGGGCCAACACAACCGGGACAGCCGCTCTCGCACGGGCACTGCGCGATCAGGCGCTCGGTCTCCCGCAGCAATTCGTCATGCATGTCGAACAGCGGCCCGCTGAAACCGATGCCGCCCGGGTAGTTGTCGTACACGAAAATCCGTGACGCGTTTCGCTCGGCCGACTCTGAGCTGGTCGACGTGTCGCGCTGCAGACCCTCAATCGAGATCCCGATATCGTGCGCGTCGCACATCAGCAACAACTGCGCAACCTGCCGGATCGCAAACGCCAGACCCACAACGCCGTCGCGTCGATCGTCGGCGGCGTATGGCAGCGTCTCCGTCACGGCTGCTGGAATCGTCAGCCAGTATGACGTCGTGTGCATCTGCTGTTCGGGCAGGTCCAGCTCGCCGGATCCCACATTTTCATTCGTGTAGAACTTGATCTTCTTGAAGCCGACAACGCGCGAAACCACGTGAACTTCGCCATGTGAGGCAGAACAGGGGTGCGGCCCCTTCTCCGCGAATGTGTCGATCGGCGTCACCTTCGTATAGGTGATCGCCGTCGTGTAGTAATCGCAGTCGATCTCGCGAACGAAGGCTTTTCTTCCTTCGAAATCGAATCGTTCGACCTGATACAGCCTGGCTTCGACGATGTAGATGGCCTTGGGATGCAGCGTCGCCGGCCCACTCGTGAAGTCGGTCTCGCCGATCACGCGCGTTTCGTCCGTCGTGTCCACGACGACGAAGTTGTCCGACGAAACCGACCGAAGACTGACTGCATCGGCGGGATACGATTCGCTTGTCCACGTCCACGCGGCGTCTGACTCCCCGCGAAAGACGAGACCCTGCTCCGCCAGTACGCCAAGGATCTCCTGCACGGCGTGGCCGTCGACCCTGCTCACGGCGCTTCGGCCACTAGTCGTGTCGTGCCGGCCGAATTCTTCGGTCGTGCCAAAAGGCAGTTCGAACGCAGCGCATTTGACGTGATCCACGAGGATGTGCAGGTTGTCCGGATCGATCAACGCGCGCTCGGGCGACGCATCGAAGAAATATGACGGATTCCGCACGACGAACTGATCGAGCGGGGCACTGCTGGCAACCATCACCGCGGCCGAGCGGCTCGCCCGGCGGCCGGCGCGTCCGGCGCGCTGCCACGTCGCGGCAATGGTTCCCGGATAGCCCGCCAGAACGGCCACGTCCAGCGCCCCGATGTCGATGCCGAGCTCGAGCGCATTGGTAGCCACGACCGCTCGAACGACGCCGTCGCGCAGTCCTTTTTCGATCTCGCGGCGGCGGTTCGGCAGGTAGCCGCCCCGATATCCGCGAATCCGCTCCGGAGCGCCAGGCATCCCGCCGAAATCCTCCTTCAGATATGTCGTCAGGATTTCTGTAGCCAGCCGGCTCTGCGCAAAGACGATCAACTGCAGGCTTCGTTTCAGGAATTCGGCGGCGATCCTTCGCGTTTCTCCCAGATACGAGCGCCGGATACCCAGCTGTTGATTCACGACCGGCGGGTTGACGAACACGAAGCACTTCTCGCCACGAGGCGCACCGCTGCGGTCGACGAGCTCGAACGGCGCTTCCGTCAGCCGTTCCGCCAGGTCACGCGGATTGGCGATCGTCGCAGAGGAACAGAGGAACACCGGCGCCGATCCGTAGTGCCTGCAGATGCGGTGAAGCCGGCGCAGGACGTTGCAGAGATGACTGCCGAACACGCCGCGATACGCGTGCAGTTCGTCGATGATCACGTAACGCAGGTTTTCGAACAGCTTCGCCCACCGCGGATGATGCGGCAGGATGCCGGAATGGAGCATGTCGGGATTGCTCAGCACGATGTGCGCACGTGCGCGGATCGTACGTCGCGCATCCTGCGGCGTGTCGCCGTCGTACGTAAACACGCCGATCTGCTCGCCGCTCGCAGTCGCGATCAATTCGCACATCGTCTGCAGGCTGGCGAGCTGATCCTGGGCAAGGGCCTTGGTCGGGAACAGATACAGCGCCCGGCTGGCTGAATTCTGCAGGATTGCCTGCAGCACGGGCGCGTTGTAGCAGAGCGTCTTGCCCGACGCCGTTGGCGTGGTCACGACAACATTGCGACCAGCCAGCGCGTGCTCGATTGCCTCGGCCTGGTGTGTATAGAGCCGATCGATGCCCCGCGATCGCATCGCTTCGGTCAGGCGCTGGTCCAGACCCTCTGGAAACGCGGCGTATTGCGCGTCAAGGGCCGGCATCCGCCGGACGGTCGTGATGTATCCATCGCTCCGATCGGCGATCTCCGCCCGTTGTTCTGCCCCCAGGCGCGCGAGCGCAGCATCCAGCGCGTTGTCGTGCGAGTCGCGGCGAACCGGCAACATCGCCGGGGATGGTACCAGTCCGTACGTAGGGCGATCAAGAGGTGAAAGTGGCGACGCTAGGTTGAAACTCGACGGCTGGGCTAGGACGAAAGCACGCGGAGCGTACGCGTACGATGCCGATAGTCGCATGGACCGCAGTGGCGGCACTCGAACATGTCCCACCGTTCGGGCGGTACAACTCCGCCGTGCACGGTGTGCCGGTAGAGCAGCGGCCGCTGACAAGTCGGGCAGAACAGCTGCGGAGGCGGAGTCTCGGGATTCGTCGTGATTCTGACTTGCTGACGTTCGCGATGGCTCATGAAAGCGGCGGGTAGTATTGCGCGCAACCGAGCATCTGTCGATGGGACTTAAGTTCTAGATCGGATGTCGCGCAAGGTGCTAGCCTTTCGCCACTGATGGCCACGACGTCAACCGAGCCAGGGGGCTTGCCTCGCACGCTGGGCCTTTGGAGTTCGGTGGCCCTTGTCATCGGGATCACCATTGGTTCAGGCATTTTTCGGTCGCCGGCGGGCATCGCCCAGAAGGTGCCCAGTCCGGGCCTCGTGCTCGCGTTGTGGGTCGTTGGCGGCGTCATCACGTTGTGCGGCGCCTTGTCGTTGGCTGAGCTAGCCGCGTCGCTCCCGCAGACAGGCGGCTTCTATGCCTACCTGCGAGAGGGCTGGGGCCGGCCTGCGGGTTTCGTGTTTGGATGGTCCGAACTCGTGTTGATCCGCGCGTCGGCGCTCGGTGGCATCGCAGTCGTGTTCGGCGAGTACTTATTGCGCAGCATCGGAGTCGATCCGATCGAGCACTACGTCCTTGCGCGAGGGTTGTCGGCGGCGGCCATCGGATTTGCCGCATGGGCCAACATCCTCGGCGCGAACATCGGCGCCGCGATCGTCGGCGCGTCGACGGCAGCAAAATTCTCGGCGCTGATGATCCTTGTCGGCGCATCCCTCGCCTTGGGCGGTGCCCACGGCGCCACACTAGCGAACATCACGGCGCCAGCAACCAGACCTGTGGGAATCGGCGCCATGGGCCTCGCACTCGTCAGCGTGCTCTGGGCGTACGACGGCTGGGGAGACCTGTCGTTCGCCGCCGGCGAGGTCCAGGATCCGCAGCACACTCTGCCGCGGGCCATCATTCTGGGCACCCTGGCGCTCATCGGCATCTACGTGCTTACCAACATCGCGTATCTCTACGTGATCCCGATTGCCGGTATTGCCGACCCGCGGAACCCCCTTGTTGCCGCCGACACGATGATGGCGCTCTTCGGGCGAACCGGCGTGGTGCTCGTGTCGATCTTCGTGATGATCTCGTCGTTCAGCTCGCTCAACGGGAGCATGCTGGCCTCCCCGCGCGTCTTTTTCGCAATGGCGGACGACGGCCTGTTCTTCGAGACGATCGCGAAAGTGCATCCCCGGTTTCGGACGCCGTACGTGGCCATCCTGCTGGCAGCGCTCCTCGGAATGACGCTCGTCATGAGCCGGAGCTTCGAGGCGCTGACCGACACGTTCGTTCTCGCGATCTGGCCGTTCTACGCGTTCGCCATCGCGGCCATCTACCGACTCCGCCGCTCGAGACCGGACATGCCACGGCCGTATCGCGCCGTCGGCTATCCCGTGGTGCCGGCGATCTTCATCCTCGCCGTCGCCGGGTTCGTCGTGAACTCGCTGATAAACGAGCCTGTGCCCACCATCATCACCTTTGCGCTTATCCTCGCGGGACTTCCCATCTATTACTTCGCATTCGCCGCACGCGATCGCGAGCGCTGAGGCGCGGGCACTCGATCTTTTTATGCCCGATCGCGTCGGATTTCGTTGACGCCTCGCCAATCCACTGTTACTCTTTTTTTTGCGGCCGATAATTCGAAGGAGGAGAGTGCAGATGGACGATTGCGAGCCGCGCGTGCGGCGTAGAGGGTTTTTCCTTCACTCAGCCGACGGTGAACCGGACACCGGCGAATACGACAATGCGGAGGGCGTTGTGGTTCGCGTTCGGATTCCCCGCTCTCGCGTCCCCCGTCAGGTCGCCAGTTCCGGCGGCCGGTCCCGCACCGAGTCACAAACGGAAGACACGGCTCCTGCCGTCAGATCAGGGAGCGTGACTGGCAGCCGTCAACGGGCACACTTGCCCCGCTGATCCAAGCTGCTCGCGGCGATACGAGGAACGCGACGACCGCCCCGACCTCTTCGGGGCGGCCGAACCTCCCAAACGGCAGCTCCCGGCGCACGAATTCCGCCATGCCGTCGGGGTCCTTCTGAATCCGGCGATCCCAGCTTCCACCAGGAAAACGGATGGATCCAGGCGCTACGCTGTTGACGCGGATATTGTCGCGCGCCAACTGCTGTGCCATGGCCTTGGCCAGGCTGATTTCGGCGGCCTTTACCGCGTTGTACGTCATCCGACCGCCTGACTCGCGCCCCCAGATCGACGCGATCATGACGATCGTGCCGCCGCCTCGTGTGCGCATGTGGGGTACGGCCAGACGGGAGGCGCGGACGGCCGGAAAAAGCGTCTGATCGAACGCGTCGTGCCATTCGGCGTCGCTTGTGTCAACGATTCCGGCGCCTCCGGCCGACCCGACGTTATTGACCAGGATGTCGAGGCCGCCAAAGCGAGCGACGGTCTCCGCGACCACTTTCTCGACACCATCCGCGCTCGCCAGATCGGCCGCGATCGCCAGAACGCGATCGTTTCCAGGCGCGAGTTCGCTCAGCTCGGCCGCAGCCCGGCGGAGGCGCGACTCCCCTCGCGCACAGACGGTCACGACGCACCCTTCCTGCACGAGTGCCGCCGCCGTGGCGAACCCCAGACCCCTGCTCGAGCCCGTCACAATCGCGATTTTCTGACTGAGCTGCAGGTCCAATCTATCGGCCGCCGCGACCCGTGAGATCGTTCAACGTCCAATCGAACGGGATATACGCCATCCTGAAGGTATTCTTGGCGAGCGACTCCCTCTCGATGGTGAGCAGCCTGGGCTCGTACATGGCGAGCACGGCACGCTCGATCGGGCTGCGGCTGGCAAATGTCGAGGCCGCCTCATTCGAATAAGCTGCCACGAATTCCTTCTCGCGCCACGAGAAGATCGAGCTCACGTGCACCACGTCGTTCTCGCGATCGACCTGCAGGCACTGCGCGCGCGTGATGCACTCGCGCGCCGCTTCGGTCAGCTGTGTCTCGAGGTGCTCGGGGGTGAACGCCTCGCTCCGCAGGCGGCCGCTACCCTGCGCGCCGCGTCCGAGCGCCAGATACGCCCGCGGATCGCGAAATTCGGGCAGGATGATCTGCTCGATCTGATCGAGCGTCACGGTCTTGCCGGCGGCGCGATGCGGCAGGCGCTCGAATGCGCCGGGAACCTGCCGGATGCTCTTCGCGGGATACTCGGCTGTTCGTTTCTGAATCGGGTAATGATCGACCACGGTCTGAAGGACGATCGCGTTGTAGGCGTTCAACCAGAACGCCAGACGCTCCTCGCGAGATGCGTTGTCGATGGACACCGTGGCCAGACGGCTGACGTAGCCGTCGAGCTTGGCTCGTTCGCCTTTGAGCGCCCGGTAGTACACCTCGCCGTCGCGTACGTACAAGTCGAGGATTTGATCGAGTGCACTCCCGTGCGACCCGGGTGACTGTTCCTGCGCGGATGAGGTCGCGACGAGCAGACACGCGAGGCCAAGTCCGACCCAGGACCGCCAAATGCGCCTTGGCTTGCTGCATTCATCAATCACCGGCATCGCCCGACTATACCCGATACTCGAGAAAGCGCGCGAGCGCTTCATTGAAGGCATGCGGGTTTTCGAGGTTCGACAGATGGCCTGCGCCATGTATGACCGACAACTCTGATCCGGCAATCGCCTTCCCCATGTTTTCGGCGACTGCTGGCGGCGTGATCTGGTCTTCGTCGCCAACCAGAATCAGCGTGGGAACACGAATAGTTGGCAGAAGCGCCGTGGAATCCGGCCGCATCATCATCGCCGTGGTCGCTGCAATGAGCGCGGCAGCGGAACGTGATGCCCCGATCGAGCGGACGCGGTCAACCACGTCAGCCCGATCGCGACGTGTGGTCGAGCCGACGAGCTTCGGCATCAACTGATCGACGACAGCAACGGCGCCTTGCTCCTGGGCGAGCTTTACCATCCGTTTCCTGCCTTCGACGCCTTCGGCCGTATCAGCCTCCGGCTTCGTGTCTGCGAGAACCAGAGCGCGTACGTATCGCGCCGCCAACCGCATCAGCGCGAACGCCACGCAGCCACCCATCGATAGGCCGCCAATGACTGCTTCGTGAACGCGAAGTGCGTCCAGCAGATCGATGATGTCGCCGGCAAAGTCGTCGATGGTGAACGGGTCCCGACCCAACAGCATCGGATCCGCGTCGTCGAGACCGGTCCCCGCGCTGTCAAATCCGCGGCAGTGCGGGGCGACCACGTGCCACCCGCCTGCGCTCATGGCAGCGAGCTGCGGCTCCCACATCGCGGCGTTCAACGGGAACGCGTGAAGAAGAACGAGCGTGCCGCGCTGTCGGACATCCGAACGCGGAGTCGATTCGAGATAGCGAATCCGCCCTGCCTGCGGCACGCCTCCATTATCGCCGCTCAGAGCGTACGAGCGCTGCGAGCACGCGATTCTGATCGTGGGATGATGTGATGCGTTCGGCCGCGGCCATCAGCGATTGCCGTCCGGCTGCATCGAGCTGCTGCGTCTTGATGAACGCGAGCAGCGTTTCGGCACGATCGAAATCGGACGACATGGTCGCAACTGTCGCAAACACATCCTGCTGCACGTCTGGCGGAACCGGTCGATCTGCGACCTCTATCAGGACCCGTCGGCGGTCGTGGGCCGAAGAGATGGCGTTGACCGCTGTGAAGAATTGATCCCGGACATCTGACTCGACGCCGACGCGCCTGATATACGTGACGAGGATCTCCGCGCGATCGTAATCGGACTCGGTGCCGGTTGCGGCGCGCAGCACGGTTCGCTTCATCTCCAGCGACATCGGTCCGCGCCGAATCAATTCCCCGAGCACCTCGCGTCTGTCGTAGCTGGACCGCATTTGGTCGATGGCGGTGAGAAGCCTGCCCGCGTCCGGCCTCTCCCCACGAGCGTTGAACAACGCCGTAAGAGCACTCCTCCGGTCGTAGTCAGACTTCATCGAGCCAAGTGCCTGCACGTAGGCCGTGGCCGCCCGTTGATCGAGCAGCACCCGGTTCACCACACGCTGGAGCACCAGACGCCGGTCGTAGTCGGATGTCATCCCGTGCTCCACCTGCTGGAGCACGGGCAGGACACCGGCTGCGTCGAACGAGGCCGCGTCAATGAGGGCCTCGAAATAAAGGCGCCGTGCGTAGTCGGTCTGGAGAAGCGAGATCTCGTCCAGCACGCCACCTGCGCCCCTCCGCTGATAGATCGACTTCACGCGCGACTCGGCTCCGAGTCCCGACCGCCTCACGAGCGTCGTGATGTGCTCGCCGAGCATGCGCTGCGTATCGGCGTCCCATGCTCGTGGGAGCCCTGCTACGTAGTACGTGCGCGTCAGTTGGCCACCCGACGACCGAATTTCCATCGTGCGCGGAACGACGCGGCTCCAATCGCGAATGGTGAGCTGACCGCCGTCGGACAGTGTTTGAACGTCCGTCAGATCGTCGGTGAAGACGATAGTCCCGGTCAGGCTCACGTCGTACCGGGCGCTGCCATCGTGCCAGCGCGTCTGCCAGCGACCACGTCTTGCCTCCGAGACCTCGAATGACGGCGGCGCTGGCGGAGCAGGCGGCGACGGCGGCGCCGGTGGCGCAGGCGGTGCTGGCGGTGCAGCCGGTGTAGGCGGTGCTGGCGGTGCTGGCGGTGGCGGTTGCGGCGAAGACGGCGACCCCGGCGCTCCGGGCGGCGCTGGAGGTACAGGAGGCTCCGGCGGGATTGGGCCCGACATTGGCTCCGGGGGCGACGGAGGTGCAGGCGGTTCGGGTGGCTCAGGTGGCAGTGGCCGCGATTGCTCCCTGCCGGTCGGAACGCGTTGATTCGCATCGGCCGCTGAGCGATCTGTCGCGTCTCGTCGATCGAGCCCGACAGCGGTGGCAACTCGGTCCCGAGTGCCCGCGTCGGAACGAACTGCCGTCGGCGGGGCGTCCGAGGCGGCCCTGGCGTCGGATCGTGAACTGATCCACGACGGCACGTGCTGCACGCCGCCAGCTCCAGCCGTAAACACAATCGTCAACGCGAGCGTCGCAGCCCACCCAGGCGATCGAGGCTCGTCGGGAAGCGGAACGCGGAGAATGCGACGGACGCGTGCGATCAGCGGCCCGCCCGTTGCCGCCAGCGCGATCGATGTGGACGACACGCGCAACGTCTCGAGGTCCGCAAGCGCCTGTGCGTAGCCCACTCGGTCACCGCAGATCCGAACCGCCACGTCATCGCAGCAATGCTCGCGCTCGGCCCGTATCCGACGCGAGATCCACCACATAGCGGGATGGTAGAAGAGGAGCGTTTCAGCGATCGTCTGCAGCATGTTGACGGCGTAGTCGTGGCGGCGGATGTGCGCGAGCTCATGCGCGAGGATCGCCTCGATCTGGGCCGGCGTCAGCGCCGCAAGCGCCGCAAGCGGCAGGATGATGACCGGACGGAGGCATCCGACGACGGTTGGCACGTCGACCGCCGCAGACTCGATGACATGCGCCGCTGCCGGCAGGCCAAGAGCGTAGGCTATTCGCCGGCACGCTGACTGCCAGGACGACGCTCGCGTGCAGAGCGCCGTCCGATGAATCCGTCGAACGTGCCACCACGCTGCGGTCATGCGTGCCAACAGGGCCGCAACGCCAAGGAGCCACGCAAGGGCGAGCGTGCTGACGGCACGACCGAGATCCAGCGTGCTCGGATGAAGCCTCGCGCTCCACACACCTGCGCCCGAGCCATCGACCGCCAGAGCCGGGTCACGCTGCGCGGGCATGTGACGCGACTGCGGATCCGCCGATGAATCGCGAGACTGCAGCCAAGCGCCAGCGGGATCGGTCCGAGCGCCCTCGACCCACAACACGCGCGCAGTCGAGACTGGCGCCGCGAGCATCGCTGCCAGCGCCGTGCAGGCGATGACGTATCGAACATTCGGTGACCTCAGCTCGGCCAGCCGCAGCAGAACCGCCGCGAGGGCCGCGATCGCACATCCCTGCCACAGAGAATGGACAAGGGTCCAGCCGGCGATTTGCAGGAACGAGGTGGTCGGGGTCATCGCGAGCCTCCCC